>DASTYT010000044.1 GCA_035764725.1 Candidatus Methylomirabilota bacterium
ACACTGCCGCGAAGCCGAACATCCGGCGCCTGCGCAAAGCGGTGGACCAGCACCCCGAGCTCTGGACCTTTGCCCGGGACGCCGCCGTCGTCGATCTCGTTGCCGACCTGCTCGGGCCCGATCTCCGCTTCCACAGCTCCAAGCTCAACTTCAAGTGGTCGGCCGGTGGCGACGCCGTGCGCTGGCACCAGGACATCCAGGGGTGGCCGCACACCCACTGCGGCGTGCTGACCTTCGGTGTCTACCTCGAGGACACCGGGCCCGCGCAGGGACCGCTCACCCTGCTGCCCGGTACGCAGCGCGGCCCCCTCTTCGACCAGTTCGACGAGCGCGGGGTCTGGACGGGCGCCCTCAGCCCGGGCGACGTCGCGGGCCTGCCGGTGGACCGCGCGGTCGAGGCGTGCGGGCCGGCGGGCACGGTGGTGCTGATCGACTGCCGCGTGGTGCACGGCTCGGCCGCCAATCACTCGCCGCGCATGCGGCCGCTGCTCCTCAACGTCTACGCCGCCGCCGACGCGCTGCCCCTCACGCCTGCGCCCGCGCCGACCACGCATACCGGCGAGCTCGTGCGGGGCGAGGAGCCGGCCTACGTGCACATGGAGCCCTATCCCGCGAAGCTTCCGCCGCGCTGGGACCGCGTGGGCTATCGCTCGATCTTCGCCGCGCAGAGTGCAGCCGCGCGCGCGGCCTACGCCGACTAACCGAGCCGCGAGGGAGACCGCGCGTGAGGAACCTCGTCGAAGGCATCCACCGATTCCAGGCCGGCGTGTTCGGCCCTCAGCGCGACCTCTTCCGGCGGCTGGTGGATAAGCAGGCGCCGGACTCCCTGTTCATCACCTGCTCGGACTCGCGCATCGTGCCGAATCTCATCACGCAGACCCAGCCGGGCGAGCTCTTCATCCTGCGCAATGCCGGCAACATCATCCCGCCCTGGGGCGTGCCGTCTGGAGAGTCGGCCGCCATCGAGTACGGGGTGGAGGCCCTCGGCATCTCCGACATCATCGTCTGCGGCCATACCCATTGCGGCGCGATGAAGGCGGTGATTGATCCCTCCGAGGTGAAAGACATGCCCGCCGTCGCCACCTGGCTTACTCACTGTGACGGCACGCGTCGCATCCTTCGCGCCGCCTATCCGGACGTCATCGGCGACGAGCTGGTCGAGACGGCGGTGGAGGAGAACGTGCTGGTGCAGATCGAGCATCTCCGCACGCACCCGAGCGTGATGGCGGCGCTCGCGTGTGGCCGGCTCACGCTGCACGCGTGGATCTACGACATCGCCGAGGGCAGCGTGCACGCCTTCGATCCCGACCGCGGTCAGTACGTGCCGATCGCGGAGGCGGGGCAGGGCGCCAAGCACGAGCCCGTGCTCGGACGCCGCCGCCAAATCTAACGAGAGACCTCAGCGAGGAGAGAGCATGCCGGACTACATCCCGAGCCCCCGACAGTGGGTGCGCGAACAGGTCGAGCTCTACGAAGGAAGCGGCGGCACCGCCGGCACCACCCTCCGCGACACCGGGCTGCCGGTCATCATCGTGACGCACACCGGGAACAAGACGGGCGCGATCCGCAAGACGCCGCTCATGCGCGTCAAGGACGGCGCCAACTACATCCTCGTCGGCTCGGTGGGCGGCGCCCCTAACAATCCGGTGTGGGTCTACAACCTGCGCGCCAACCCCGTCGTGGAGATCCGTGACCTCACGGTGGTCCAGCCGATGCGCGTCCGCGAGGCGCACGACGACGCGGAGCGGGCGCGGCTCTGGGACCTCGCCGTCGCCGCCTTTCCGCCCTACGCGGACTATCAGGCGCGCACCGCCCGCAAGATTCCCCTGTTCGTGGCGTCGCCGGCGCGCTGAGCGCCGCCGACGCACGTCCGGGCTTCGGGCCGCCGCGCTACTTCTGGACTTCCAGCTTGACCTTGGCCTGCCTGCCTTTGAAGCCGAGCTCTTCGGCCGCGCGCGGGGTGAGGTCGATCACCGCCTTGCTCGAGGCGCCCATGCGGTCGTTGACGGTGACCACCACGCTCTTGTTGTTCTCGACGTTGGTCACCTTGACCTTGGTGCCCATCGGGAGCTTCTTGTGCGCCGCCGTCAGCTTGGCCTTGTCGTACATCTCGCCGCTGGCCGTCTTCTTGCCCTCGAATTTGTCGCTGTAGTGGTGGGCGATGCCTTCCTCGGTCTGGGCGACGGCTACTTCCAGTCCCGACACCATCGCCAGCGTCACCAGAATCGCCACGATCCCGCGGGCCTTCGTCCTGAGCAGCGTGTTCATGGAGGGGTCCTTTCGAAGTTGAGAGCTCAGCGTCTCGTGGCGGCGGGCTCATGCGTCTTGAGGAACGTCCGCACGTGCTCGACGACTTTTCGGATCGTGTCCTTGGATTCCTTCCACGGATAGATGGACGCCTCGGCGTTGGGCGCGAGGCTCACGACCTCCATCGCGACCGCGTAGGGATGCGCCGGGATGTCGTCCGGCAGCACCAGGATCGGGGTGCGGCAGCTGCGCACGAAATCGCGCGTCACCGTGAAGACGAAGTCGGCGGGCGAGCGGTACATCTTGGTCAGGAAGCGCTCGACCATCGGCATGGTGACGTCGGGGCGCTTGGCGCAGAGCGCCGGGCCCCAGTTCGTGGTGTTGTTGTTCCAGAAGAGGTCGGGCTCCTCCGGCCGATGGCCGCTCGGCTGGCTCATCACCGCGGCCACCACGCGGTCGGGCGCGCGCTGGAGCAGCTTCCAGATGAACGGGCCGCCGATGCAGTTGCCGAGCACGAGGAACTTCCCGATGCCCAGGTGATCAATGAGGCCCAGTTGATCGTCGGCGTACGCGTCCCACGGCCGATCGACCTCGAGGGGGCCGGTCGACTGCCCGGTGAGGGCATTGCGCAGGTCCATGGAGATGCAGCGGAAGTCGTCCTTGAACTCCTCCATCGCGTTGAAGGCGGCTCCGCTCGCCCACCAGCTGATGGCGGAATTGAGCCCGCCGCCCGGGATCAGCAGCAGCGGAAATCCGGAGCCGACCTCTTCATAGTGGATGCGTACGGCGCCGCGATCGTAGAACGGCATAGGGCCCTCCTTCTGAGTGAGTGGCCGCTACTCTGCCGCGAAGCGCGCCGCTCCGCAAGCCTCGCAACATTGGAGTATCGTTCGGGAAGGCGCCGGACCCCGGGGGGAACGTCTCAGGCGGGAGGGCCATATGATCACCGCAACCGTCCGCTATAAGCTGCCGCCGCACATCGACTACGCGGCCTGCCGGGCGCACTTCCACACGATCGCGCCGGGCTTCCGGGGCGTGAAGGGCCTGATCAGCAAGCACTTCATCTGGAGCGCGAGCGGATGGGCCGGCGGCGTCTATCAGTGGGAGACGCTCGAGGAGGCCAGGGCGTTCTATGAGAGCTCGTGGCTCGACGGCATCGTCGAGCGCTACGGCATGCGACCGGAGATCGAGTTCTACGAAGTGTTCGCGCTCACCGACAACGTGCGCGGCACCGTCGAGATGTTCGCGGAACCCGTGCTCCGGCCCGCGACAGCGTAGCGGCGAAGCGGAGCGCGGCCTCGATCAGCGGGGCGGCGCGACTCGCGTGGGCGCCTGAAAGATCGGGACGCAGTCCGACGTGCAGGACGAGGCGGGATCGCGCGGCGCGCCGGGACGGTGGAAGACGGCGCGGGTGGGCGTGACCACGACGCAGTGGTCGTCCCCGCGCGTCTCGACCGTGGCGGGGCCGTCGACGAAGAGCGTGTAGTCTGCGGCGGCGCTCACCGGGAAGAGGAGCGAGACGTTCGGCCGCGCGACGGCGTTGGCGGCGGTGGTTGCGCCCACGCCGGATACGGCGAGCCGGCCGTTCTCCCACGCCGCGTGCAGGTAAACGGCGTGTGGACGGGCGTCGCCGGAGACGGTGATCAGGTAGACCCCGGAGCCTCGTTCCTCGATCGCCTCACGCAGCCGGTTCAGCGCCAGCTCGATGTTCATCGCTTTCCCTCCGACAGGTGCTCGACCAGCGAATGGAATTATAACCCGCTGGAGATTGACTGGGTCGCCCGGTACTCTCCTTCAGGCCATGGTGTCCAGGATCAAGGCGCTCTTGCCGGCTGCCGTCGAGCCTCTGGCCATCCGTGCCTGGTATCTCTTTCGGCCGATCGTCCGAGTGGCGTTCTTCGGCCGCGCCAGATACTGCCCCGTGTGCGAGAGTCGCTGCCGGCGATTCCTCACCCACGGCCCGCCCTCACGCAGAGTTCAGGACGTCGTCTGTCCGATCTGTTTGTCCCACCCGCGGCTTCGCCTCGGTTGGCTCTTCCTCACCACCCGGACCGACCTGCTGGATGGGCGGCCGAAGCGCCTTCTCCACGTGGCTCCCGAGCCCGCTCTCGCCCGGCTCTTGCGCAATGCCCGGGACATCGAGATCGTGTCGGCGGATCTCGACAGCCCGCACGCCCGGATCGTGCTCGACATCACCAGGATCGACATGGAGGACGCCTCGTTGGACGTCATCCTGTGTAGCCATGTGCTGGAGCACGTGCCTGACGATCGTCGCGCGATGCGCGAGCTGTGTCGGATCTTGAGACCGGAGGGCTGGGCCATGATCCAGGTGCCGATCTCGCGCAGGCCGACCTTCGAGGACCCTTCCATTACCGACCCGGCCGAGCGCGAGCGCTTGTTCTGGCAAGCGGATCACGTACGGCTCTATGGCCTGGACATCGCGGATCGATTGACCGAGGCCGGCTTCGAGGTGGAGACCGTCTTCGGGGATCAGCTCATCCCGCCCGACCAGCTGGTGAGAACGGGGATCTACCCGAGAGACCCCGTCTTCATGTGCCGCAAAACTCCGTGACCCTGCGATGTTGGCTAGGCCGCGATCCTCCGCGGGGTGAGGGCGAGGCCGGAGCGGAATATGATCGCGACGCCGATACCGAATATCAGGTGAAAGGCGATGTGGATCGCCGCCGTCGCGGGAGCGAAACCGCCACCGACGCCGAGACCCTTCAGAGGCAGCACCACGAACCAGTAGACGAGCAGCGGGGCGACGCCGAAGATGAGTCCGCCCACCCACCATCCGAAGCGAGCCGTGAGGCGCGGCTCGATCACGGCGTAGAGCACTCCCCAGAGCCCGGCCCAGAACGCCAGCGAAAGGCTCATCGGCACGCCGAGGGGCGGCACCGGCGCGAGGCTCCAGGGCAATGTCGGCAAGAGATGCGCGGCGTAGAGCGCACTGCCGAGCGCGCCCTGGAAGATCAAGTGCGAGAGGAAGCCCGCGATGAAGCCCAGAAGGAGGTGCGTCGAGGTCGTCGCCATGGGGAAGTCCTCCGTGGGTCGCGACGAAGAACGCGGGGCTACGGGTCGACCCCGTAACCCCGCGTCGAGATTTTGGTGGAGCTGAGGGGGCTCGAACCCCTGACCCCAAGACTGCCAGCCTTGTGCTCTCCCAACTGAGCTACAGCCCCACCGCACCGGTCAGGATACTGACCGCGCCCGGTTCTGTCAAGGATGGCAAATACTTGCGGGCGCGTCCGGTGCGGCGGGGGCCGTAGGTTTTCTACCGGTTGGGGCGGTCCTGGCGGTCGTGCTTCTGGTGGTAGATACGGCGGCTCTCGACGTTCTGGGCGCGCTCGATGCGCTTGAATTCGCCCCGGCTGATCGTGCCGTCCGCGAGGGCGCGGTTCTCCATCCGGTTCACGTGATTCTGGCCGCGCTCGAGGCGTGCGGCCTCGCGCCGAGTCAGCGGCTCAGCGCGGCGCCGGCAGCGGCCAGCGTCAATGACAGCGTGGGCGTCTTCATGTCCGCTCTCCTTGTCTCGTCGTGTGAGTGGCTGGTGAGTGTCGCGATTTCGGCGCCGTTCACCAGATAGGACGAGAGGTGCGGAGCGGGCGTTTACGGGGGCTGCAAAGGGTGGTCTTGCCAAGCTGCTGAATTTTGGTGCCGGAGGCGGGATTTGAACCCGCACGCCCTGGCGGGCACGGCGTTTTGAGCGCCGCGAGTCTGCCGTTTCTCCACTCCGGCCCTGGGTCGACATACTACCATCGGTCGTCCACGACGACGGCCAACGGCGCGCTCGCGCGGTATCAGGTAGGGCGCGGCGATGTGTCGCTTTCGGCTGAGGCAGGGTAGATTTTCGGACGGGTAGAGCCACCTCAGAAGCGCTACGGATTCGGCCTTCGCAAATCTCAAACGCCAGAGATCGTGGCGTCCGCCTCACGCCGCACGGTGACATGCCCTCTGAGACCCCGAAGCTCCCATACACGCGCGCGTAGCCACTCCACAAAAGGGCCACTGGCCGAGACCAGAGAGACGTACAGGCGCTCGTAGACGTAGGCTGGATTCTTGGCGGTGTTTGAGCGATCGACGTACGACACGATGGAGCCGTCTCCGTCGATACAGCCTCGGAGAAAGTGATGAAACTCCTCCTCCGGCACCGCAAGAGGGCCCAGTGTGAGACTTTTGGCCGGCGATAGGCCGATTCCGCGCAGCCAATCGGAGAGGACGCGGTCACTCCACTGAAGTCGAGGGACGTAGCCGTTTCGGGTCGAGGATCGGCCAAGGCGATTGCTGAGATGGAGGCATTCCCGCGCGGTCTCCAGGATCTCGAGATCCGCTGAGACTAGCGTCAGGTGCCGGCGGTCACGAGAAAGGTTGCCGTCGGTCGCGATCAGGCCGACGACATAGGCTAATTCCGGAGTCCATGTTATTGGCCCACTACGCCGTCGCATCGGCCCGGCGTGGCCGACAGCGGCACGGAAGTGAATGTCCACTTTTCGAGACATTCACCCGCTTCCGACTCCGGAATCGCTACTTCGGCTCGATCGGCATCCGCGCGATCCCGAGCCAGGCGATGGGCACGCCCGCCTTCTCCGCTGCCTGCGCCGGCGGCAGCTTCGTGTCCCAGTCCACGGCAACGAAGCGCCGTGCGTTCACGCGGTCGGCCTCGCGTGACACCAGCCAGAGCAGCGGGGGCACCATGATCTCGGGCTGGAGCATCTTGCTCCGGTCGCCCGCGTCGTTGCCCACGAGAGGCGTGTTGGTCACTCCGCCGGGCACGAGCACGTTGGAGGTGACGCCGGTGCCCTCGAGGTCCGCGGCGAGCACCGCCATCGCGGACTCGGCGGCGGCCTTGCTCGAGCCGTAGAGGAGATAGCCCGCCCGCACCATGGTGCCGAGGCTGGTGGTCACGGTGATCACTCGCCCCCAGCCGGCGCGGATCAGGTGGGGGACCACCGCGCGCGCCATCATGATCGGCGCCGTCGCGTTCACGGCGAGGAAGCGGCTCCACTGCTCGGGCGGCACCTCCCACAGGCGGATGGGATTCCGGCGCTGATCGGCCCGCACCGAGTCCTGGCCGACCCCGGCATTGTTCACCAGCACGTCGATGCGGCCGAACTCCTTGAGGGCGGCGCTCACGACCCCCTCGAAGGCATCGGGTTTCGAGAGGTCCGCCGCGTGTTGGAGCACGGCGCCGACGCGCCCGACACCGGCCGGCTTGAGCGTGGCAAGATGGGTGGCGTCGCGATCCACGGCCACGACGTGCATGCCGCTACCCACCAGGCCCAGCGCCATCGCGCGCCCGAGGCCACTCGCCGCGCCCGTCACGATCGCCACCTTGACGTCCGAAGCCATGGGAGACCTCCGTAACTACAGCCCGAGCGCGCTCGCGGTGAGCCTGGCCAGATCGCGCCGCAGGATCTGGAGCACGCGCGCGTGGCGCCGCGAGCGGATGAGATTACGTATCTCGTAGGGGTCGCGATCGAGGTCGTAGAGCTCGTCGAGCTCGCCCGCCTCGCCGCGGTTGACCCAGTGGATGTACTTGTAGCGGTCGGTGCGAATGGCCTTGTAGCTCATCCCGACCAGCCACGGCATGGCGTTCTCGGCCCAGTACTCCACCAGGAAGGCGCGCCGCCATTCGGCCCGCTTGCCCCTGAAGAGGGGCAGCAGCGACTGGCCCTGGATCTGCGCGCCTGGCCGGCCACCCGCGAGCTCGAGCAGCGTCGGCGCGATGTCCTGGCAGATCACGAGGTCCTCCAGGCGCAGTCCCGCCCGCACCTTGGGCGGATAGCGCATGAGAAACGGCGAGCGGATACCGTCCTCGTAGGCGAAGCGCCGCTCCGGCCCCAGGCCATGTTCGCCGAAGAAGTAGCCGTTGTCGCCCAGGAACACGATGACGGTGTCGTCGAGCTGGCCGGTGTGCTCGAGCGCGTCGAGGAGGAGTCCCACGCCTTCGTCCACCGCGGCCATCATGCGGGCACGGAGGCGAATCTCCTCCTGCTCGCCGGCATGGAGGCGATCGAGCACCGCGCGCGCCCGGTCCGTCTTACGCAGGGCGAAAGCCTCCTTCCATGCGGGCTTGTCCTTCACGATCTTCTCCGGCGGCAGCATGTTCGGCGTCCGCGGGAACACCGCGTCCTTGTAGAGATGCTCGTGGCGTGGTGCCACGCGATAGCCCCCGGCCTGATCGATCTGAAGCGTCCCGTCATTGGCCTGCGCGGCGTCGGGGTGCACCGCCTTGTGCGCGAGGAAGAGTGACCACGGCTTCTCACGCGGCTTGGACACGAACTCCACCGCCATCTCGTTCAGGATGTCGGTGATGTAGCCCGTGCGCTGGACGTAGGTGCCGTTCTCACAGAGCCGCGGGTCGAAGAGTCGTCCGTGCCCGTCGAAGGCCACCCAGTGGTCGTAGCCGGGGCGGGGCATGCCGTCATTGCCCATGTGCCATTTGCCCAGGTGGGCCGTCTCATAGCCCAGACGCTGCAGCGCCAGGTGATAGTTGGGCAGGCGGTGGCTGGCCGCGTCACGAGCCACGTTGTCGATGATGCCGTGGCGGCTCGCGTACTGACCGGTGAGGATCGACGCGCGATTGGGCGAGCAGATCGGCGTGGTGTGGAAGGCCCGCTCGAACAGCGCGCCCTCGTGGGCGAGGCGGTCCACGTGCGGCGTCTCCATGTAGGGATGGCCGCCCGCGCCGAACTCGTCGTGGCGGAGATCGTCGATGAGGATGACGAGGAAGCTGGGCCGGCGCTTCCTCATTCCGATCCTACTGCTCCTTTCCGCGGCCGTGCCCCTTGCCTTTGCCCTTTTTCCCCTGGTCATCGCCCCGTCCGTGACCCTTGCCCTGGTCGTCACCGTCGTCGCGGTCCTTCCATTCTCGCTTGGCCGCCCACTCATTTCCCCACTCGTGGCCCCACCGCGGTGGCGCCTTCTTCTGCCACTGCTTCCAGTGGCCGGGAGGCACCTTGTAGTAGGCCACGGGCACGAGGAGCACGGGCCGTGGCACATAGACGGGCGCGACGACGATCCACGGGCCGTCCACCCGGACGCTCACGTGCCAGCCGCCGTCCACGAACGCCCAGTACTGCTTGTCGTAGAAGAAGAGGTTGGTGGAGACGGACGGCGCGTATTGCACCGTCTTCACCTCGGGGATCACCACGAGGGGCGGCGGGGCGGGCAGGTGAATGCCGATGTTGACCTGGACCTGCGCGTGGACCGGCGTCGCAAGGACGGCGCCGGCGAGCATGGCGACGATGAGCGCGAGCATGGCTCCTCCTCTGGGCTGCGAGTCTCTCATTGCGCGGTCCAGCCTCCGTCGATGACGAGCTCGCTGCCCGTCACGAAGCGCGACTCGTCGGAGGCGAGATAGAGCACGCCGTAGGCGATCTCCTCCGCCTCGCCGTAGCGGCCGAGGGGAATACGGGACACCATGCGCGCGCGGATGGCGGGGTCGGCGCGCCGTTTCTCCGTCATCGGGGTCACGATCGGCCCCGGGTGCACCGAGTTGGCGCGGATGCCTTCCTGGGCGTACTGCAGCGCGGTGTGCTTGGTGAGGAGGCGCACCGCGCCCTTGGAGGCCTGGTACTGCGGGCTGCTGTCGTCCATCCCGACCAGGCCGAGCTGGGAGGAGATGTTGACGATGGCCCCGCCGCCGGCGCGGCGCAGGGCGGGGATCGCCGCCCTCGTGCCGAGGAAGGCGCCGGTGGCGTTGACCTCCATCACCCGGTGCCATTCCTCCAGCGTGGTGTCCTCCACGCGGCCGGCTCCGCCGATGCCCGCGTTGTTCACGAGGACGTCGAGCTTGCCGAAGCGGGTCACCGCCGCCGCGACCGCGCGCTCCCAGTCCGGCTCGCGAGTCACGTCGAGGGAGACGAAGGCGGCCTGGCCGCCCCGCCCCGACAGCTCCGCTTCGAGCGCACGGCCTTCGGGCTCGAGCACGTCGCCCACGACGACGCGGGCGCCCTCCTGAGCGAACAGCCGAGCGGTGGCGGCGCCGATGCCGCGCGCGCCGCCGCTGATGAGCGCGACCTTCCCGGCGAGTCTCGGTGGCATGGGCGGGAGCATAGCAGGAAGCCCCGGTGCTATGCTCCGTCGAGAGGCAGGGGGAGGTGAGTGGACATGGGGCGCGTGAGACCGCCGCGGAAGCCGAAGAAGAAGAAGTAGGGACAAGCATGTGATGCGGGTCTGGATCGGAGTGCCGCTGCTCGCGGGTCTCGCGCTACTCGCGGCGCCGGCCCGTCTCGCCGCGCAATCTTCCCCATCGGCGGCCGCCCCGCTCGAGGTGCAGACCATCCTCGAGGTGAAGAAGACCACGCCGGGGATGCGGGTGCCCATCACCGTGCGCGTGCTCAATCGCGGCAGGGCGTCGGTCGGGCCCGTCGAGGTGAAGATCCGGCCGCTTCCCCTCGACCCGGCGGCGCCGGCGCTGGCCCCGCGGCTGCTCCTCCCCGGTCAGTCCCTCGCGCACGCCTTCACGCTGCTTGCCGAGCACGCCGGCACCTACACGATCAGCGTGTGGATCGTGGACGGCAGCGGCGGGCTGCTGCTCGCGCAAGAGGCGGGAGCCCTGGAGGTCGCACCCACCACCTGGGTGGGGCCCAGCGCCCCCGCCATCATCGCGGCCATCGTCACCATCGTCGGTACCCTCTTCATCCAGGTGATGATCTGGCGGCTGAACCGCCGGCAGCGGACCACGGAGGCGGTGAGCCAGATGGTCGTGGGCATGGCCCGCGACTATTTCGGGACGCTCTCGGGCACGCTCGTCGAGCTGACGCGGGCGCTCAAGGCCATCCGCGACCCGGCCATCACTCCGGAGGAGCGCGAGCATTTGCATGTGCGTGCGTTCTTCTTCTTCGGGATCTTCCTGCACAAGGAGAATCAATTCGCGTTCGACCAGGGCGTGATGTATCTGCCGCATCTCTGGGCGGAGGGCGCGGTCGGGTCCATCGTGGCCGAGGTTCTGCGCATGGTGGACCTCAGGAAGGAGCAGGAAGCGGTCGTTCACAAGTGCTTCTCGGACATCGCGATCATGCAGCGTGGCCCCGGTGACGCCAAGGGCGTGGACTTTCAGTTCCGGACGCTCTTCGATTTCGAGCGGATGCTCCGTGCGGAGCGCCCGGACTACGCGCGCGTCGAGCAGCGCCGCGTTCGCGAGGTGTACGACGAGGTGAAGGCCAAGTTCGAGGACCCGGAGGTCATCGAACGGATCCGGATGCTCGAAGAGGCCCTTCGCGCCATCATCGAATACGAGTTCACGTCGATCTTCGCGGATGTGTATGTGAGCAAGGAACAGGAGCGCGAGCTGCCCCTCGCACCGCCCAAGGGCTTCGACGCCATCGTCGACGGCGTCACGTGGAAAGAGGTCCGGGAGCGCGTGCTGGGCGCGCGCCCGAACCTCCCCTGAAGTCCGCGGCCTAGGACTTCGACGCCGTGGGCACAAACATGTTGAGGGCGGTCATGATCTCCTCGGCCTTGTCCTTCGCCGCCTTGGCCTTGCTCACGGCGTCGGTGAGATTGCCGGTGCTGTAGGCGGCAGAGGCGTCCGACCAGGACTGCTTCAGCGTGGCGAGCTCGGCCTTGGCGCTCTCGAGCTTGTCCTTGTCGAGGCCGGCTGGCAGCTTCTTACTCTGTGATAGGATGTCCACCCGCGACTGGATCGCGTCCGCCATCTGCGGCACTCCCGCGCTCACGTCGGTCCACTCGCGGGTCAGCTCGGCCTTCTTGGCGGCGACCACCGACGAGAGGTCACCGGCTTGGGCAGCAACCTGCTTCGCCGTGCCCAGCGCCGCGGTGTAGTCACCCTTGTCGAAGCTCGCCTTCGCGCTGGCGAGGCCGTCCTCGACGACTTTGAGCTGAGCGGGGATGAGCTTCGACGCCTCCCCTCGCACCGCGGCGAGCGCCCCGTCGGCCGCCTTGATCGCCGCCTCGGCCGGCGCCTTGTCGGCGCTGCCGCACGCCGAGACGAGCAGCGCCACCATCAGCACTCCTACCGAGCCCGCCCACCGGTTCACATTGGCTCGTCGCATGGTTTCCTCCTCACGGGATGCGCAGGCGCTGCCCGACCTTGATGAGATCGGGGTTCTTGACCGTGTCCTTGTTGGCCTCGAAGATCTTCGTGTAGAGGCTGCCGTCGCCGTAGTACTGAGCGGCGATCTTCCACAAGGTCTCGCCTTTCTTCACCTCATGCCACTGCGTGGCATCCCAGCCCGCGCCTCCGCCTCCCTCTTTCACCTCGTTCGTCATGGCGCACCTCCTCACGCGACGGGAAACATTGTGCGACCACTTGAAGCGTACGAGTTGAAGCCTACGAGGGGCCGCGGCGTGCGGGCTAGTGAGACTTTGGCCCTACGCGGCGGCGGCGCCTGCTTCCGGCACGGTGGCGAGTCCCGCGAGCGGCGAGCCGAGGATGATGAGCGCCTGGACGACGAAGCCCAGCGCGCTCACGACGATCGCGCACTCGAGACCACACGTCACACCGATGGCGCCCCCGAGCGCCGCGCCGATCGGCCGTGCGCCCGTCGAGCCCGTCATGATGAGCGCCGATACGCGACCGAGGAGCCCCTCCGGCGTGACGGATTGGCGCAGCGTGATCTGACTGATGGTCCAGAGGAGCGGGCCCGCGCCGAAGAGGAAGAAGGCCGCCCCGGCGAGGAGCGTGGACGGGAGCCAGATCGTGGCGACCATGCACGCAGCGGCGGCCACCGAGACCACCGGCCCTGCGCTGAGCGCCGCCCCGAAGGTGAGCTGCGGCAGGAGCCGCGGGGCCGCCAGTGCGCCGACGAGCATGCCGCCTCCATAGCACGCCAGGGTGGTTCCGATGCCCGACGCATCGAGGCCGAGGGTGTGGGCGGCGTACGGCACGTAGGCGGCCTGGAGCACGAACCACGAGCAGTTCCACACGACCGCAGTGAGGAGCACGGGCCGGAGGAGGTGATGCCGCCAGGCGAATGCCGCGCCATCGTGCAGATCGCGCAGGACGTGGCGCGCGGCCGCAGGCGCCCGCGGCGGCTCGGGCACGCCCATCAGCAGCACGACCGCCACCACGGAGATGGCGGCGGCGAGCACGAAGGCCGCGGAGCCGCCCGCCCACGCCACCAGCGCCCCGGCGGCCGCGGGCCCCGCCGCGAAGGCGACGCTGCGCGCGAGCTCGAGGCGGCCGTTCGCGGCGGCGAAGGCCTCGCGCGGCACGAGCGCGGGGACGAGGGCCGGCGCCGCCACGCTGAACGCGACCGTGCCGGTGGCGGCGGCGAAGCCGATGGCCGCGAGGGCGGGCACCGACATCCAGCCCTGGAGCGCCAGCAGCGGTAGCGCGCCCAGCGCCAGCGCGCGAAACGCCTCCGCCAGCGTCATGAGCCGACGCCGCGACATCCGATCGGCGAGGACGCCCAGCGGAAACGAGAGCACGAGGAACGGCGCGCTCTGCGCGGCGGCGAGCATGCCGGTGTCGCCGGCGCCCGCACCGAGCGCGAGCACGGCCACGATGGGCGCGGCGGCGAGGGCGATCTGCTCCGCGGATTGGGCCGCCAGGTTCGACCACGCGAGCCGGCGAAACGCGCCGCCGAGTCCACTTCCCGAGCCTTCATGAGTGTTGACCATTCCGGTCGAGTTCTTCATCTCGGCCGGGTATACGCGCGAGAGACGCGAAAGGAATGGGAGCGCGTCAGCGCCTATGCGCGCCCGACAGTCGGCCCGATGCCTCGGGCGTGCTGCCTTCGCCCGGGTCCAGATGCCGTCGCGCGGCCGCTCGTAAGTCTTCGTCGCGTCGTCACTCGGGGGAAGCGTGGCGCTGGCATGCCATCCGCAAAGACGCCGATACGGGAGGGCCAGACATGCCGATGGAAGAGCTGATCGCGTATGTGGTGTTGCTCTCGCTACCGCTCTGGCTACTGATCGAGCAGCTCCTGCACATCTGGGATGCGCGGCGGTCCACCGCGTCGCGGCCCGCGTCGCAGCCCGAGCCACAGCCCGAGCGGCGGCCCGAGCGCCGGGTGCCCGCGCCCCCTTTCCCCGAGGCCCTGCGCTCCGGTCAAAGGTGATATGGTGTGGCCCTCCCCGAGGCGACGCGGCGATGGGGCCGCCGCCCGAGACAGGAGGAGGGCCACGCCATGCCGACGATCACTCGCGACGGGATCAACCTGGCCTATGACGAGCGCGGGACGGGATCTCCGGCCTTCGTCTTCATCCACGGGTGGACCTGCGACCGGTCCTTCTTCGCGCCGCAGGCCGAGTACTTCGCCAAACGCCACAAGGTCGTCTCCGTGGACCTGCGTGGCCATGGTGAGAGCGACAAGCCTCAGGGCGCGTATCCGATCTCGGCCTATGCGGACGACATCGCCCACCTGATCGACAAGCTCCAGCTCGGCCGCGTCGTCGCGGTGGGGCACAGCATGGGCGGCATCACGGTGCTGCAGCTCGGGGCCGCCCACCCGGAGAAGGTCGCGGGTATCGTGATGGTGGATCCCGCGCCCCTGGCGTTTCCCGCCGAGCTCAAGGCCGGCATCGAGGGGCTCGTCGGGGCCATCGAGGCGGGCAACCAAGAGCCGCGCCGGCAGTTCATCGCCGAGCGCCTGTTCCTCCCCACGTCCGACAAGGCGCTGGTCGATCGCGTGCTGAAGGTGATGATGGCGGCGCCGAGCCACGTGGCGTCGGCCGCCATGCGGGGCATCCTCGCCTACGATGGCGTCAAGGCGGCCGCGCGATGCAAGGTACCCGCGCTCCACATCGCCGCCACCCCACCCCTCAATCCGCCCCATATGATGACGGAGTGGCTACCCACCGTGGTGAACGGCTGGACGGTCGGCGCCGGCCACTTCAACATGCTCGAAGCCCCCGAGCAGGTGAACGGGATGATCGAGGGCTTTCTGCGCCACCACGTCTAGGAGACCGAGTCTCATGGACCTCAACTACTCCACCGAGGAGCTGACCTTCCGCGACGACGTGCGGTCGTGGCTGCGGGGCAATCTCCCCGCCGATCTCAAGCAGAAGGTCGAGAGCTATCAGGAGCTGTCGAAGGACGATCTCCTGGGGTGGCACCGCATCCTCGCCAAGAAGGGCTGGGTGGCGCCGGACTGGCCGGTGGAGTGGGGCGGCACGGGCTGGAGCGTGACCGAGCGGTACATCTTCGAGGAGGAATGCGGCTACGCGGCCACCCCGCCCCTGGTCGCCTTCGGCCTCCGGATGTGCGCGCCGGTGCTGTTGCGCTTCGGCACCGAGGCGCAGAAGAAGCGCTTCCTGCCCCGCATCTACAACGGCGAGGACTTCTGGTGCCAGGGGTACTCCGAGCCCGGAAGCGGCTCCGACCTCGCCTCGCTCAAGACCAAGGCCGCGCGCCAGGGCGATCACTACGTGGTGACGGGGCAGAAGATCTGGACCACGCTCGCGCATCACGCGGACTGGATCTTCTGCCTCGTCCGCACCGATCCCACCCAGGCCAAGCGGCAGGACGGCATCTCGTTCCTCCTGATCGACATGAAGACCCCGGGCATCACCGTGCGCCCCATCATATTGATGGACGGCGGGCACGAGACCAACGAGGTCTTCTTCGACGACGTGAAGGTGCCGGCGGAGAACCTCGTGCACGAGGAAGGCAAGGGCTGGACGGTCGCCAAGTACTTGCTCGGCTACGAGCGCATGGGTACCGGGCGCATCGGCGCGTCCAAGCGCGAGCTGGTCCGGCTCAAGGAGCTGGCCGCGCACCACACCAAGAACGGGCGGCCGCTCATCGAGGACACGCGCTTCCGCGACCGGCTCACCCGCGTCGAGGTCGAGCTGATGGCGCTCGAGATCACCAACCTGCGCTTCCTCGACCAGATGCGGCGCAGCGGCAAGCCCCCCGGCGCCGACGTCTCGATGCTCAAGATCAAGGGCACCGAGATCCAGCAGGCCATCACCGAGCTGATGATGCAGGCGGCCGGCCCGCTCGCCCAGGCGTATCGCCCGGTGGATGCGATGGACTTCGACCACTTCACCGCACGGCTGGCGCCGCGCTACTGCAACATGCGCAAGGCGACGATCTACGCGGGATCCAACGAGATCCAGCGGAACATCATCGCGAAGGCGACGCTCGGCCTATGAACTTCGAGCTCAGCGACGAGCAGCAGCTCCTGGGCGACAGCCTCCGGAAATACCTCGCCAACGACTACTCGTTCGACGCGCGGGCCAAGATCGTGGCCTCGCCGACCGGCTGGAGCGAGAAGGTCTGGGGCTCGTTCGCGGAGATGGGTCTGCTGGGGGTCCCGTTCCCCGAGGAGCACGGGGGCTTCGGCGGTACCGCGGTGGACGTGATGCTGGTGATGGAAGCGCTGGGCGAGTCGCTGGTGGTCGAGCCCTATCTCGCCAACGTGGGCATCGCGGGCCGTCTCGTGCACCGCGCCGGGTCCGACGCGCAGCGGAAGGAGATCCTGCCCGCGCTGATCCAGGGGCAGCGGCGGCTGGCCCTGGCCCACACGGAGGCCGCCGCGCGCTACGAGCTGCGGCACGTGGGCGCGCGCGCCAAGCGCGCGGGCGACGGGTGGGCGCTGGAAGGCGAGAAGCGCGCGGTGCTCCACGCGGGGGCCGCGGGCACGCTGATCGTGTCGGCCCGCACCTCGGGGAGCGACACCGACGCGAGCGGCATCAGCCTCTTCCTCGTGGATCGCGCCGCGCGCGGGGTGACGGTGAAGGAGTACCGCACCATCGACGAGCTGCGCGCCGCGGACGTCTGGCTGTCCGACGTGGCGGTGGGGCGGGACGCCCTGCTGGGCGCGGAGGGGCAGGCGCTGCCCCTGATCGAGGAGGTCGCCGACTACGCCACCGCGCTTCTCTGCGCGGAGGCGGTGGGCGCCATCCGCTACGCCAACGACACCACGCTCGAGTATCTGAAGACGCGTCGCCAGTTCGGCGTGCCCATCGGGAGCTTCCAGGCGCTCCAGCACCGGATGGTGGAGATGGTGATCAGCTACGAGCAGGCCCGCTCCATGGCGTGTCTGGCCTGCGTGAAGGCAGATACCGCGGGCCCCGCGGAGCGGCGGCGCGTGATCTCTGCCGCCAAGATCAAGGTCGCCGATGCCTGCCGGCACGTGAGCCAGGAGGCGGTGCAGATGCACGGGGGGATGGGCATGACCGACGAGCTGAAAGTCAGCCATACCTTCCGACGCCTGACGATGATCGGCCAGACGTTCGGCGATGCCGAGCATCACCTGGAGCGCTTCGCCGCTTGCGAGGCCGCGGGAGGCTAGGCCGCCTACTTCCCCTTGCTCTTCTTCGGCTTCTTCTTCTCCTTCCGCATGTTCGTGCCCTTGGCCATGAGTTCACCCCCTTTCGCAGCGCCGTCCCGGCGCGATGTCGGGGCGATTATAGTCGCTGCCCCGGAAATTGAGGAGCCTTCCGTGCCCCGCGAGGTGCTCGCGCGATAGCCGCGCGGCTCGCGGGCGCCCTCGCCGCGGCCGTCGCCGGCCTGCCGGTCTCGGCCGCCGCCCACGGGGTCGGCGATCGCTACGACCTGCCTGCCCCGCTCGCACACTTCATCGCGGGCGCGAGCGCGACGGTGGCGCTGTCTTTCGTGCTGACCGTGCTGGTGGCCCGGGGCGACGTCCCGGCCGGGCGTTCGCGCGCCGTGACGGTGCCCCTCGGCCTGCTCGGCCCGCTGGGCTTCCGGCTTGGCCGGGCGCTCGGGGTGTTCCTCCTCGGCGTGGTGCTGGTGGCGGGGTTCGCGGGGGATGCCTCGCCGGTGCGGAACATCGTGCCCACGCTCGTCTGGGTGGTCTGGTGGGTGGGGCTCTCGCTTCTGGTGGCCTTCATCGGAAACGCGTGGCCCGCCTTCGACCCGTGGCGCGCGCTCTTCGATGGCGTGGACGCGGTGGTCCGCCGGGCCCGGGGCGGGCGAGGCCTCGCACGCGGCCACCCGTATCCTGCAGCCCTCGGCCTCTGGCCCGCGGCTCTCCTGCTGCTCGCCGTCGGATGGTGCGAGCTGGTGGACCTCCGGGCGCCCGTGCCGCGCCACGTCGCGGCGCTGGCGCTCGGCTGGTCCGCGCTCACGTGGGCGGGCATGCTCTGCTTCGGCCCCGCGGTGTGGCAGGCGCGCGCCGATGTCTTCGCGGTGTACTTCACCGTGCTCGGCCGCTTCGCGCCGCTCGCCCCCACCGCGGACGGCCGCGCCCTCCGCCTGCGTCCATTGGGACGGGGACTCGTCGAGGCCGGGGACTCGCCGCCAGGCGGCGCCGCGTTCATCGTCGCGATGCTCGCCGTGGTGCTCTTCGATGGCCTGCTCGGCACGCGGCTCTGGCGCCTCATGGATGGCGCGGTGGACGCCTGGGCGCCCGGGCTGGATCAGGAGGGGTACGGACTCGCCACCGCCGGGCTCGTCACGGTGTGGCTGCTGCTGCTGGGCGCCTATCTCGCCGCCTGCCGCGTCACGTCCCGCATCCTGCCTGCGGCGGAGCGGCGGCGCCTGATCGCGCCCGCCTTCGTCTGGGCCCTGGTGCCGATCGCCGTCGGGTACGCCGTGGCGCACAACCTGGGCTATCTGCTCGTGCGCGGGCAGGATCTCATCCCCCTAATCTCGGATCCCCTCGGCCTCGGCTGGGATCTCTTCGGCACGGCGGACTGGACGCCCGACTTGCGCCTCGTGAGCCCCGGGTTCGAGTGGTACGTGGCGGTGAGCGCGGTGGTGGCGGGCCATGTGGTCTCGATCTGGCTCGCCCATCGTCTGATGCTCAACGTGGTGGACCGACCGCAGCGGGCCGCGCTCGCGTCCCTGCCGCTGACCATCCTGATGGTGGGCTACACCGCGGTCAGCCTCTGGATCATCGCGGAGCCGCTGGTACGGCTACCGGATGCAGATGCCTTGAAACCACATGCCGTTGTAGGCGAGGCAGGCGCAGGGCGCGCCCGGGTTCGCGCCGACCTCGAGCCGGCAGAGGCCGTAGTCCGTCCGGCACACGCGGGGATGGATGATGCAGGGGTAGTTGAAGGGCACGAGCACGAAGAACGGCAGCTCGGGGCACTGCGGCGGCGCGGGCTGCTGCGCGAAGCCGTCACCGACGGTGCACAGCGCAGCCACGAGGACGAGCGCGGCGAGCCAGCGCATCGGCGCACCTCCGATCAGGGGCGGACGATGAGGTCGATCTCCACCGCGCCGCCGAGCGCGAGCGCCGTGACGCCCACCGTGGTCCGCGCGGGCAGGCGGCCCGGCGCGAAGTGGCTCGCGTACTCGGCATTGACCCCCGGATAGTCGGCGAAGTTCGTGAGGTAGATGCGCACCATCACCGCGCGGTCGAGGCTCGTGCCCGCGCCGCGCAGGACGGTCTTGAGGTTCTGCATGACCTGGCGCGTCTGGGCCACCGTGCCGCCCGGGACGAGCGCGCCCGTCCTCGGATCGACGCCGAGCTGACCGGTGACGAAGAGGAGATCGCCTGAGCGGACCGCGTGGCTGTACGCCGCAGTGGGCGGGGGCGGCGGCGCGTCCGCAAAGTTCAGGAACTCGGGATTCATTCGGCGGACAGTCTATCAAACGGCCGCGTGGTATGGTCGAGACGGCCTGCTGTTCGGATCCAGAAAGGAGGCCGCCGTGCTTGCCCTTCCCCGTCGTCACCTCCTCCTCGGCCTGGCCGCGACGGCGGTTGCGCTGCGCGCGGCTTCGCCATCCGCGGCGCAGGCTCCGGCGAGCGCCGGACCGCCCGACCCCGCTCTCGTCGAGGATCTGGTCGCCGCCAATCGCATTCTCGTGGATCAGGGCGTGGTCGACGGCTACGGGCATGTCAGCGCGCGGCACCCCGCCTCGGCCGAGCGCTATCTCATGGCGCGCTCGATCGCTCCCGAGCTGGTCACCGCCGCCGACATCATGGAGTACGACCTCGACAGCGTCCCGGTGGACGCGCGCGGCCGCGGGAGCTATCTCGAGCGCTTCATCCACGGCGAGATCTACCGGGCGCGCCCGGACGTGCGCGCGATCGTGCACAACCACTCGCCCTCGGTGATCCCGTTCGGTGTCACCGGCGTGCCGCTGCGCCCGCTGTATCACATGAGCGCGTTCCTCGCGGGCGGCGTGCCGGTGTTCGACATTCGCCAGGCGTCGGGTGGCATGACCGACATGCTGGTTCGCGACGCCGCCCTCGGCCGCGCCCTGGCCCGCACCCTCGGGCCCGCGCCCGTCGCGCTGATGCGCGGTCACGGCGCCGTGGCGGTGGGACCCTCGCTCCCGGTGGTCGTGTTCCGCAGTGTGTACACTGAGGTGAACGCGCGGCTGCAGGCCCAGGCGATGGCGCTCGGTGGGACGGTGACGTACCTCGATCCCGAGGAGGCGCGGCGGGCCGAGGCGTCGATCACCGGGACCATCGCGCGCCCGTGGGAGCTGTGGAAGCGCAAGGCGCAGGGGCCATAGCGGACGCGGAGGGCACGTGAGCGATCGGCAGAACGAGCAGGAGCTGCTCGGGGACCTCCGCAAGATGAGTGAGCGCCTGGCCGCGCTCGAGCGTCTGACCGTCGCGCATCAGCGCGAGTACGAGCGGCTGCGCGACCGCGCGGAGCTCTATCGGCAGCTCGTGGAGAACAGCCAGGGCCTCGTCTGCAGCCACGACCTCGAGGGCAACCTCCTCTACGTGAGCCCCGCCTCCGCGTGGGAGCTCGGCTATGCGCCCGAGGACGGCGTGGGCCGCAACCTCCGCGAGTTCCTGGCGCCGTCGGTGCGCGTCTTCTTCGGCGCGTACCTCGACCGGATCCGCGAGAAGGAGGCCGACCGCGGGGTCCTGCGCCTGGTGAGCCGCGACGGCCAGGAGCGGCTGTGGGCGTACCGCAACGCGCTCGTGCGGCCCCCCGACCGCGAGCCCTACGTGATCGGCCACGCGGTGGACATCACGGATCGCATCCAGATCGAGGCGCGTCTCCGCGAGGGCGAGGAGCGGCATCGCGCGGTGATCGACGCGCTCGAGGAGGGCGTGATCCTCGAGAGCGCCGACGGCAGCCTGTCCGGCTGGAATCCCAGCGCGGAGCGCATCCTCGGTCCTTCCCTCACTGTGTTCGGCGTGGGCGCCCTGCGCGCCGACGGCACCCCGTTTCCGCGCGACGAGCAGCCGGACGCAGTGGCCCTCCGCACCGGCCAGGCCTCTCCGCGCGTCGTCATGGGCGTGCTCCGGCCGGGCGCCGATCCCCTGTGGATCTCGGTGAGTGCTCGGCCGCTGTTCCGCTCGGGAGAGACGACCCCGCACGGCGTGGTGCTGTCGTTCGCGGAGACCGTGCGGCCCGCGCATCCGGCGGCCGCGCCGGACAAGCCGCGCGGCGGCCTCCTGCCGATCTGCGCGTCGTGCAAGAAGATCCGGGGCGACGACGGCGAGTGGTGGCCGGTCGAGGTCTACCTCCGTGAGCACAGCGAGATCACGTTCAGCCACGACCTCTGCGCGGACTGCGCGCGACACGTGCGCGCGCGCTTCCATCTCCTCGAGTGACGCGCGACGGCTAGCCGCGCCCGGCCGCCAGCGGCGGCGGGCCCAGCCGATCGCGCGGCTGGGCGGCGAGGGCGAGCACCGTCGTCACCAGGGCGTCGAGGGCGGCCATCGCGAGGGGATCCGCGAGCTTGCCTTCCTTGAAGTGCGCCGATTCCAGATAGATGCTGGTCGGCGCCGTCAGCGCGCCGAACCACGCCAGGACCGTGCGGAGATGCCAGTCGACGCCGAGATAGTGATGGGTCGAGGCTCCCATCGCGACGATGCCCACCGGTTTGCCACGCAGCGCCTCGACCGGGGTGAGGTCGAGGAGATTCTTGAGCGCGCCGGTGAAGGTCCCGCGATACACGGGCGTCGCCAGCAGCACCGCGTCAGCGTCGGCGAGCGCGCGCACGAGTCGCGGCCCGTCGTCGGTGAGGCTCTCGAGCGGGCGACCGTCGGCGAAGCCGAGGCGGTGGTCGGCCAGGCTCAGCAGGGTCGCGGTGACGCCGGGCCGCGCGGTGGCCGCGTCCACCGCGGCCTGCATCGCCGCGTTGAGCCGGCCCGGGGGCGTGACCGCGCCCACCAGGGCGACGAGCCGCGGCATCAGACCGCCGCGGGCTCGCGATCGCGGCGGGCTACTTCGGCGCGCACGAGCGGGATCAACTCGCGGCCGTACTCGGCGGCATCGGCGAGGGGATCGAAGCCGCGGATGAGCAGGGTGGTGACGCCGAGGTCGTAGTAGTCCATCAGCGCCTCCGCCACCTGCTCGGGCGTGCCCACGAGCGCGGTGGTGTTGCCGGAGCCCCCCATTGCCGCGGCGATGGGCGTCCAGAGGCGCTTGTCGTGCACCTCGCCCTGGCGCGCGAACTCCACCAGCCGCTTGGCGCCGACCGCCTCGGGCGGCGGGAGGGTGCGATCGGGCTGCTTGGCCTGGACGGCGGCGAGGATGCGCTGTGCCTTGTCCCACGCCTGCGCCTCGGTGGGCGCGATGATCGGGCGCAGCGACACGCTGATGCGCGGCGCGCGGCCCGCGCGGGCGCCCGCCTCGCGGACGTCGGCGATGCGCTGCTTGATGGCGGCGAGCGGCTCGCCCCACAGCATGTAGACGTCGCAGTGCTTGACGCCGATGGCGTGCGCGGCCTCGGAAGCACCTCCGAAGTAGAGAGGAATGTGCGGCTTCTGCACGGGCTTGATCTCGGAGTACGCCCGGGCCACCCGGTAGAACTCGCCCTCGTGATCGAAGGCCTGCTCTTCCGTCCAGGTCCGCCGCAACAGGGTCAGGTACTCGTCGGTGCGGCGATAGCGCGTGTCGTGGTCGAGCCAGTCGCCGTCCTTGGCCTGGTCCGAGTCGCTGCCGCCGGTGATGATGTGCAGGGCCACCCGCCCGTCCGTGAACTGGTCGAGGGTCGCCGCCTTCCGCGCGGCGAGCGTGGGCGCCACGAAGCCGGGGCGGTGCGCGATCAGGAAGGTGAGGCGCTCGGTGTGGGTGGCGGCATAGGCGGATACGAGGAAGCCGTCGGCGGCCGCGGTGGTGTAGCCCACCAGCACCTTGTCGAAGTCGGCCCGCTCGTGCGCCTGCGAGAAGTCGCGTAGCCAGTCGCGATCGATGGCGCCGCCGATCACGTGCACCGCGGCGCCGTCCGCGCCCTCGGGCCGCACCCCGATCATTCCGATGAGCTCCACGGGCATCTTGGGCGAAATATTACGCTCGGGCTCCGGGGCCTTCAAGGGTGGGCGGCGATCGCGGCGGCGATGCGCTCGGCGTCCTCGCCCACGCCGCAAAGCACCGAGGACTTGAGCTTGGAGAGCCACGGCAGTCCGAGAAAGTAGAAGCCCGGGCGCGCGGTGAAGCCTTCCCGGTGCACGGCGTCCCCGGCGGCGTCGAGCACGGGCAGCCGGACCCAGCCGAAGTCGGGACGGAAGCCGGTGGCCCAGATCGCGCTGGTGATGCCTCGGGCGCGGAGGTCGAGGACCGGCGGCGTGGGCGGGAGTGAGTCGATCGGGAGGCGATCGAGTCGCTCGTCCGCGCGCGGAGGTCCCAGGCCCTCGCGGAGCGCCCACTCGTCGGCGCCGCGCGCGAACGCCGTCATGCCCTCGTCGCCGCGGGCGATCTCGGCCGCCGCGTCGTCGGCGAAGTAAAGGTGTCCCTCGCGTGCGCCGCGCAGGTGGCCGAGCAGCGTCATGCCCTGGCGCGGATACTCGCGGAGATCGATGGTATGGCCACCCGTCGCGCCGGTCACCAGCGGGTTCGGTGTGCCGCGCGCGTCGGGACGCTCGGCCAGCCTCTGGTCGAGCGCGCCCATGCGCTCGATCCACCAGAACACGTCGCGCCCGCGATAGCGACGCGGCACCCGCCGGTGCCGACCCACGGAGAGGAAGACGGTGCGCCCGGCGGCGGCGAGGTCCTCCGCGATCTGGCAGCCCGACGCCCCCGAGCCGACCACGAGCACCGCGCCGGGCGGCAATGCACCCGGATTCCGGTAGTGGCTGGAGTGGACCTGCACGATCTCCCGAGGGATGTCGGCTGCCGCCGGTGGCAGCGCCGGCTCGCGGTAGGGGCCGGTAGCCGACACGACGTGGACGGCCTCGTAGTCGCCCGCATTGGTCTCGACCAGGTGACGGGCCCCGCGCGCCGACACGGCCCGCACGGTCACGCCCTCGCGTATCGGCGCGGCAATCTTGGCGCGGTACTCCTCGAGGAAGCGCACCACCTCGTCGCGCGGGGCGAAGCCCTCCGGGTCGTCGCCCCCGTAGTCATGGCCCGGCAGCCGCATGCTCCAGCTGGGGAACTGGAAGGTGAGGGAGTCCCAGCGCTCGCTACGCCAGCTCTCCGCCACGCGGGCCCGCTCGAGGATCAGGTGCTCGCGGCCCCGCGCGCGGAGGTGATGGCTGAGCGCCAGGGCCGCCTGACCTCCACCCACGATGAGTGTTTCAATTCGCTCCGGCACACTCAGATCCTAGTATGCTGTGGCGACCAGACCATGCGCCGATTTGCCCCCATCGGCCTCGTCGCGCTGGCGCTGCTGGCGGCCGGCGGGACCGTATACGGACAGAGCCGTGATACGGCCATCGAGCCGGACCACCGGCGCTTCGCCGAGCAATACGTGGCGGCGGCTCGCGCCCGGGACGCGGTGCGGTACCGGAAGCTCATCCACCCCAAGTCGCTGGAATGCATCACCGACGACAACCGCGACTTCTTCGACGACTGGACGGCGCGCGCGTTCCGGTGGAAATGGGAGGGCCCCTACCGCATCGCGGCGGTGCGGGCGCTCGCCAAGGATGCGTCGCCGGCCATGCCCGCGAGCATGGGCCGCTATCCCGTGGCCCCGACCCATCAGATCCAGATCGACCTCCAGATGAGCGCGACGCGCGCGGGGACTCTCCTCGCCGAGATCGCCCCGGTCGGGGCGATCTGGTACCAGGTGGTGCCGTGTCCCACCGCCCAGGGCCTCGCCGCCTTTCGCTCGACGAAGCAGGCCAATGCCGCGCAGGAGGCGAAGGCGCAGTCCCTCGCCCAGGGGCTTGCCGCGCCGCTGCGCGTGGAGCTGCTGGGGCTCCTCAAGGACGGCAAGCGCATCGACGCCATGCGCCGCTTCGCCGCGGAGACCGGCGAGGATATCACGACCGCACGCCGGGTCATCGACGTGCTGGAGGCGGGGGCGAAGTAAGCTACGCGCGCGCGGGCGGGAGCGCGACGGTGCGCCCGGTCGCGCTCGACTCGAGCGCGGCAGCCAGGATCTCCTGCACGTCGCGGCCCACCTCGGGCGCGCAGAGCCCGGTGATGGGCCGGCCGTCGCGCAGCCGCGCGAGGAAATACGACACCCCGTCGCGCTCGCCGGCGGGCAGCTCGGGCGGCTCGATCGTCTCGCTGCCGTCCACCCGCACGATCTGGACGCGGCCCCCGCCGACCTTGTGCCCCTCGTGGGTCGGGCGCGGCTGATGCACGATCAGCGTGCCGGTGTCGCCGTAGACGATGAAGGCGAAGCCGGGCTCGCCGCCGATCTGCGTCCACGAGCCCTCCAGCGTCGCGAGCGCGTGCGGATAACGCAGGACCACCACCGCGTTGTCCTCCGAGGGGAGGTCCTTCTTGCGGAGATGCGCGGCCACCGCGGTGACGGACTCGGGCCGGCCGAGCAGCGTGCGGGCGAGGATGCCGCCGTAGCCGCAGTAGTCCACGAGGGCGCCGCCGCCGTTCCGGGCGGGATCATAGAGCCACGCGCAGAATTGCTCCGAGCAGCCGAATTCACGGGGGCCCCGATGGCCGCCGCGATGGGCGAGCTGCACGGGCTCGCCAACCGCGCCGCCGCTCACCAGGGCAACCCCGTGGCGCAGAGCCGGTCGCCACGCGGTGGGCCAGTTCACCATGAGGGGCCGGCCCGCGACACGGGCCGCGGCCACGAGGGCGTCGGCGCCCGCCAGATCCGCGGCCATGGGCTTCTCGACCATCACGGGGAAGCCGCGGCCGAGGGCGCGCGCGCCCCACTCCGCGGACGCGCGGTTGTCGGTGAAGCAGAGGATGGTGTCGAGATCGCGGCGCTCGAGCAGCGCCGCGAAGTCGGTCAGCGCCGCCGCCCCCCCGTGCTCGCGGGCGAGGCGCTCGCGCAACCGCGGGTCGGGCTCGGCCACCGCCGCGAGCACGCCCTGGTCGCCCGCGGCGATCGCCGCGAGATTGGACCAGACGTGGTCGTGGCTGAGCCCGAGGACGCCGACCCGCAGCCGAGTCACGAGGGAGGTGCCGTCCTACAGCGCCTTCAGCATGGTGTCGGCGTCGCTGACCTCGAACTTGCCGGGCGCCTCCACGTTGAGGGCCTTCACGGTGCCGTCGTCCACCAGCATCGAGTAGCGCTGCGAGCGGACGCCCATGCCGCGCGCGGTGAGATCCATGTCGAGCCCGAGGGCCTTGGTAAATACGGCGCTGCCGTCGGCCATCATGCGCACCTTGCCGCCCGCCTTCTGATCCTTGCACCACGCGCCCATCACGAACGCGTCGTTCACTGCGACGCACCAGATCTCGTCCACCTTCTTGGCCTTGAGCTTGTCGAAGTTGGCCAGGAACCCTGGCACATGCTTCTGCGATCACGTGGGGGTGAACGCCCCGGGCAGGCCGAAGATCACGATCTTCTTGCCCTTGACGAGATCCGCCACGCTGAAGTTGTTGGGGCCGATGGTGCAGCCGGGCTGCTCGGTCTCGATCATCTCGGTGAGCGTGCCGCCGGGCAGCTTGTCGCCGACTTTGATCGCCATGAGTGTCTCCTCGGTGGACGGATGGGATTCGCTGATTCCGCGCGGATCGCGCGTCGAGGGGGAATGGTATCACACGCGCCCCGGCCGCGGCCTGCCGGCCCCGTCCCTTCCCGGCATGCCGGGAGCGGGGCACCGATCGTTTACACTGAGTGCCTATGTCGTCCTCCTCGTTCGAGCCCGGCGAGGGCGCGCTCCCGCGCGTCCGGCCCGCGGCGGAGAGCCGCGAGGCCCTTGCCGAGAAGGCGAGCGTGGTCGCCGACCACGCCGCCGAGGCGGTGCTCGCGCTCCAGAAGCCGGAGGGCTACTGGTGCGGCGATCTCCTCGGCGACAGCACGCTCGAGTCGGACTACGTGGTGTTGCAGCTATGGCTGCATCCCCCCGACAACGATCCGTGGCGGCCGCCCAGCTGGGACCGCATCCTGCGGGCGCGCGAGGCCATCCTCGGCGTGCAGGGAGCGGACGGCGGATTCCCGATCTACCCCGACGGCCCCGGCGAGATCAATGCGACCGTGAAAGCCTATGCGGCGCTCAAGCTCGCTGGGCTTTCACCCGACGCCGAGCCGATGCGTCTCGCGCGGGCGGCGGTGCTGCGGCTGGGCGGCATCCAGGAAACGAACAGCTACGTCCGTATCAACCTGAGCTTGTTCGGCCTCTACCCGCGCCGCTACGTGCCCACCATCCCGCCGGAGCTCGTGCTGCTCCCCGGCGGCATCATCTACGAGATGTCGTCGTGGACGCGCGCGATCGTGGTACCGCTGTCGATCGTGCAGGCGCGCGCGGGGCGCCGGCCCGTCCCCGCGGGCTTCACGCTCGACGAGCTGGCGCTGCCCGGCAAGAGCTTCCGCTTCCCGCGGCGGGACCGGCTGTCCGCCGTCTTCACGCAGATCGACGCCGCGCTGAAGGTGTGGGAGCACCGCGCGCCCGAGGTGATCCGCAGGTCGGCGCTTCGCGAGGCCGAGAAATGGATGCTCGATCGGACGCGGCACAGCGACGGGCTGGGCGCGATCTATCCGGCGATGATGTACTTCATCATGGCGCTCGAGTGTCTCGGCTATCCGCGTGATCATCCCGATCTCGTCGAAGCCCTCCGCGTGTACGAGGAGCTGATGACGGACACCGGGGAGCGGCTCTACTTCCAGCCGTGCTTCTCGCCGGTCTGGGACACCGCCATCGCGATGTTCGCCCTCGGCGAGCAGGGCCACGAGGCCGCGGCGGCGCAGCGTCGCGCCGCGGACTGGCTCGTCGCCAAGGAGATCCGCCGGCGCGGCGACTGGTCGGTCAAGCGGCCGGAGACGGAGCCGTCGGGGTGGGCATTCGAGTTCAACAACGAGCACTACCCGGATATCGACGACACCGCGATGGTCCTGCTCGCGCTGCAGCACGCGAAGGCCAGCGATCCGGCGGCGCAGGCGCGCTGCGAGCGGCGCGCCCTGATCTGGCTCACGCAGATGCAGTCGAGCGACGGCGGGTGGGCCGCGTTCGACGTGGACAACAACTGGGCCCTGCTCAACCGCGTGCCGTTCGCCGACCACAACGCGATGCTCGATCCCACCTGCCCGGACATCACCGGGCGCGTGCTGGAGGCGCTCTGCCGCCGCGGGCTGAGCATCACCGATCAGCCGGTCGATCGCGGCGCCGCGTATCTGCTCCAGACGCAGGAGGAGAACGGCTCCTGGTACGGGCGCTGGGGCGTGAACTACGTCTACGGTACCTTCCTCGCGCTGCGGGGGCTGCGTGCCGCCCACGATCGGACTGCCTCGCGCGCCATGTTCCAGGCCGGCCGCTGGCTCGCGTCGGTGCAGAACGCCGACGGCGGCTGGGGCGAGAGCTGCGCGAGCTACGGCGACGGACAGTTCGTGCCCGCGCCGAGCACGCCGTCGCAGACCGCGTGGGGACTGCTGGGGCTCATCGCGGCCGGGCAGGGCGACGGCGACGCCCTGATGCGCGGCGTGCGCTACCTCATCGACACGCAGAAAGCCGACGGCACGTGGGACGAGTGGCTCGCCACCGGGACGGGCTTTCCCGGCGTGTTCTATCTCCGTTACACGCTCTACCGGAACTACTTTCCGCTGCTGGCACTGGCGCAGGCGCGGCGGGTGCTGGAGGCGAGCGCGCGGAGCCTGCGGCTCGTCCGTGAGGGCGGGATCGGCGCCCGCGACGCCGACTGACGCCCGGGGGCATCCCGCCCCTACAGTCCACGACACCGCCTCGGCGGGAGACCCGGCCAAGTAGCTGAAATCCCTGTAGACTTTTCTGGCATATCGGTTGCTGCGCTCCGTCCCGGGGACGTTTCGACCACCGACGGCGCGGGAGGGACCCATGGGCATCGCGAGCTTCGTGAAGAAGCAGTTCATCGACGTCCTGCAGTGGACGGAGGACGGCGACGACGTGCTCACGTGGCGGTTTCCCACCGCCGACCTCGAGATCCAGCAGGGCGCGCGGCTCATCGTGCGCGACACGCAGATGGCGCTGTTCGTGGATCAGGGCAAGGTGGCCGATCTCTTCGGCCCCGGCACCCACCCCATCCACACGCGCAATCTGCCCGTCCTCACGGACCTCCGCCACTGGAACAAGCAATTCGAGTCGCCGTTCAAGAGCGAGGTGTACTTCTTCTCCGTACGGCAGCGGCTGGGCCAGACCTGGGGTACCGCGAGCGCGCTGACCATCCGCGACCGCGAGTTCGGCGCGGTGCGCATCCGCGCCTTCGGCGTCTACGGCTTCCGCGTGGGCGACCCGCGCGTGATGTTCCGTGAGCTGTCCGGCACGCGCGACAGCTACGGCCTGGGTGACCTCGAGGGGCAGCTGCGGAACACGCTCGTCTCCGCCCTCACGGATCACCTGGGCGGCAGCCAGGTGCCCTTCCTCGACATGGCGGCGAACCAGGAGGCGCTTGCCCGCGCGGTGCTCGGCAAGGCGCAGCCGGCCTTCCAGGCCCTCGGGCTCTCGCTCGTGAGCTTCCAGATCCAGAACATCTCGCTGCCGGAGGAGCTGCAGGAGCGGCTCGACGAGCGGATCGGCATGGGCATCGTGGGCGACCTCCCGCGCTACACCCAGTTCCAGACCGCGCGCTCGATCCCGACGGCCGCCGCGAACGCGGGCGGCGCGGCGGGCGCCGGCGTGGGGGTGGGCGCGGGCATCGCGATGGGGCAGGCCATGGGGCAGGCGATGCAGCGGCCCGCGGCGCCCGCGGCGGCCGCGCCCGTCGGCACGGTGTGCCCGCGCTGCAGCACGCGGCTCGACCGGCCGAGTAAGTTCTGCCCCGAGTGCGGCAGCGCGCTGGCCTAGCGTTCCGCCGAGATCCAGCGTGGCGCTCGCCTGTCCCGGCTGCAGCGGGGAGATGACGCAGCGGACATTCGAGGCGAACTACGGCGCGCCCATCGACCTCGATCTCTGCCTGACCTGCGCCGCCTTCTGGTTCGACGGCATGGAGAGCCTCGCGCTCGCGCCCGGCGCGGTGCTCGATCTCTTCGTCCTGATCCACGAGAACAGGCGAGCGCCGGCGCTGATGGGCACTGCTCTCGCGTGCCCCCGCTGCCGCGCGCCCCTCGCGCGCACCGCGAACATGCAGCGCAGCACGCGCTTCTCGTACTGGGGCTGCCCCGCCGAGCACGGCCACTTCATCACGTTCCTCGAGTTCCTCCGCGAGAAGAACTTCGTGCGCCCGCTGAGCCCGCTGGAGATCGAGGATCTCAAGCGGAACGTGCGCAGCGTGACGTGCTCCTCGTGCGGGGCGCCGGTGGACCTCGCCAAGGGCTCCGCGTGCGGCTACTGCCGGGCGCCGCTCTCCATGCTGGACGCCAAGCAGGTGGAGACGGTGGTCGCGGGGCTCAAGCGCGACGAGGCCAGGCGGGAGGACGCGCGGCAGGGGAGGACGGACCCCCTGCTCGTCGCCCAGCTCTTGCAGGACCGGGCCGCCGTCTCCCGCGATTTCCGCAAGCTGGAGTCCGAGGCCCCGTACCTCCGCTACAACCTCGCCGCGGGCACGAACCTCGTGGAGGAGGGCATCACCGCCCTCGTCACGCTCCTCGGGCGGCACCGCTGACCGGCGGACCGGCGCCCTACGCGAGGGCGGTGAAGACGCTCCGGGCGAGGGCGGGCAGGTCGGGATCGCGCGCGCCCATCAGCAGCACGGTGTCGCCGGGGCGCGCCTCCGCCGCCACCCAGCGCACCACCGCGGGGTGGTCGGGCGCGTAGCCGCAGCGGAGCGCGGCCGGTAGGTCCTCGGCCAGCATTCCGCTCGTCACATCCTTGGTCACGGTACCGCCCGCGTAGAACACTTCCGCGTAGCAAAAGCGATCGGCGGGCCGCAGGAGGCGCGGCAGCATCTCGCGCAGCTCGGGCCGCAGGAAGCGCGCGGGGCCGTAGCCGTGCGGCTGGAACACGGCGACGACCCTTGCCGCGCCGGCCTGCGCGGTCGTCAGCGCGGCACGGATCTTCTCGCCGTTGTGCGCATAGTCGTCCACCACCCGGACTCCGCCCGGGGTGACGCCCATCACCTGGAAGCGGCGGGCCACGCCGGGAAAGGTGCGGATCGCCTGCTCCACCGCGCGCGGCTCGATGGCCAGCTCGAGCGCGACCAATGCGGCCGCCGCCGCGTTCTCGAGATTGTGCGCGCCGGGCTGCGGGACGTCGATCGTGATGTTTCCGCTCGAAGTGTAGAGCGCGCCTCGGGCGCGTGACGGGCCCACGGCCGCGATCTCGAGCCGCGCGGCCGCGTCCGGCGCCGCGCCGTAGGTCCGCGCGCCGAACTCGCGGCCCAGTGCGGCGGCCTCGGGCGAGGCGGCATTCACCAGGAGCCGGCGCGACTGGCGCGCGAAGGCTTCGAACTGCGGGCGCAGCGCCTCCACCTCGCCGTGGTCGCGGCTGATGTTGTGGACGAGCCCGAGGCCGGCGGCATAGCCGGTGAGGGTGCCGTCGGACTCGCAGGCCTCGGCGGCCACCGGCGCGCCCTCGGGCCCGGCCTGAAAGCAGCCGCTCACGCCCTCGCCCACCAGCGCCGCGCCGCCCAGCACGGTGGCGGAGCGCCCCGCGTCGCGCAGGATCCAGCCCACCATGCCGGTGATCGTGCTCTTGCCGCTGGTGCCCGCGATGGCCACGCCCGGGCCCCCCGCGTTGACGATCTCCGCGAGCAGCGCCGGCCGCGCGATGCGCTCGATGCCGAGCTCGCGCGCCGCCTTCACCTCGGGCGTGTCCGCCTCCACCGCGGTGGAGTACACGAAGCGGTCGAGCCCCGGCCTGATCGCCGAGCCGTCCTGGGGCAGGAGGCGAATGCCGAGGGCGCGGAGCTGCGCGGCGAGGTCGGCGCTCTTGCCCTGGTCGAAGGCGCGGTCGGAGCCCTGCACGTCGTGACCGCGGGCCCGCATGAGCCGCGCGAGGGGATTCATGCCCGCCCCACCGATGCCCGAGAAGTGGTAGCGGACCATGACCCCAGGATAATAGGATGCGGGCCGAGATCCTAAAGGGCGCACACCCGAAGGCCACGAAGCCGCGCACACGCCGAGGAGGCCCCATGGCCCGTAAGCCCGCCGTCGAGCCCCGCCCCATCACGCCGGATTCCATCGACCCCAAGCATCGCTGGGACCGGCCCATCCAGGCGCCCGGCCGCATGCAGGTGGACTTCGAAGAGCGCGTGGACTTCCGGCGCCTGCACGCCTACCGCCTGGGGCGCACGCGCCAGGCCCTCGCCCGCTCCGGCCTCGGCGCCCTCCTCATGTTCGACCAGTACAACATCCGCTACATCTCCAGCACCGTGATCGGGGAGTGGGCTCGCGACAAGCTGATTCGCTACTGCCTGCTCGCCGGGAGCGGCGAGCCCTGGGTGTGGGACTTCGGCTCGGCGGCGCGCCACCACCGGCTCTACGCGCCGTGGCTCGACGCCACCCACTGTCTCGCCGGCATGGTCGGGATGCGCGGGGCGGTGTCCCCGAAGTCGGGGCTCTTCGAGCAGGCCGCGCGCGAGATCAAGGAGATCCTCGTGCGCGAGGGGGTGGCGGGCACGCCGATCGGCATCGACATGGTCGAGCCGCCGTTCCTCTTCGCGCTCCAGAAGCAAGGCATCGAGGTGCGCGACGGCCAGCAGGTGATGCTGGAGGCGCGGGTGATCAAGAACGTCGACGAGCTGGCCCTGCTCAACATGGCCGCCGCCATGGGTGACGGCGTCTACCAGGACATCTACGAGGCGCTCAAGCCCGGCGTGCGCGAGAACGAGATCGTGGCGCTGGCCAACAAGCGGCTCTACGAGATGGGCTCGGACTGCGTGGAGGCTATCAACGCGATCTCCGGCGAGCGCTGCTCACCTCATCCGCACAACTTCACCGACCGCCTGATCCGCCCGGGCGACCAGGCCTTCTTCGACATCATCCAGTCCTTCATGGGGTACCGGACGTGCTACTACCGAACGTTCAGCGTGGGCCGCGCCACCGGACCCCAGCAGTCGGCCTACAAGAAGGCGCGCGACTGGATGGACAGCGCCATCGACCTCATCAAGCCCGGCGTGAGCACGGACCGCATCGCGCGCTGCTTCCCCAAGGCGCAGGACATCGGCTTCGAGAGCGAGATGGCGGCGTTCGGCCTGAACTTCTGCCACGGCCTAGGCCTGGGGCTCCACGAGCGGCCCATCATCTCGCGCTTGAATTCCATGGAGGAGCCGATGGAGCTCCAGGCAGGGATGGTGTTCGCGGTGGAGACGTACTGCCCGGCCACCGACGGCATCTCCGCCGCCCGCATCGAAGAGGAGGTGATCGTGACGCCGAAGGGTGCGCAGGTGATCACGCTCTTCCCCGCCCAGGAACTGCCCATCGCGAATCGCTACTGACGGCTGCGCGAGCCCGCCCCGTGCGCGACTCCGTCGGCGCGATCTTCCGCGTCTTCCTGGCCCTGGGCCTGACCTCGTTCGGTGGGCCCATCGCGCATCTGGGCTATTTCCGGCGCGAGTTCGTGGAGCGCCGGAAGTGGCTCACGGAGTCCGCCTTCGTGGACCTCGTCGCGCTCGGCCAGTTCCTGCCCGGGCCCGCCTCGAGCCAGGTCGGCTTCGCGGTGGGACTCTCGCGTGGCGGCGTGCTCGGCGGCCTCGCGGCATGGGCCGGCTTCACGCTTCCCTCCGCCATCGCGCTGGCGCTCTTCGCGCGGCTCGCGGGGCGCCTCGACGGCGCGGCGGCGGGCGGCGCGCTGCATGGGCTCAAGCTCGTCGCGGTGGCCGTCGTCGCCCAGGCCGTATGGAGCATGGCGCGCAGCCTCTGTCCCGACCGCGAGCGGGCGAGCATGGCCGTCCTCGGCGCCCTGACCGTGACGTTCGCGCCGGCCGCCGCCGGGCAGATTACCGCCATCGTGCTCGGCGGGTTGGTAGGCCTCTGGCTGTGCCGGGGAGCGGCGGCGCCGTCGGAAGGCGCGCTGCCGATCCTGGTGCCGCGCGCGCTCGCCTGGAGCTGCCTCGCGGCCTACGCGCTGCTGCTGGTCGCCCTGCCCCTGGCGGTGCGGCTGGGCGCGGGCCCGCCCCTCGCGGTGTTCGAGGCGTTCTACCGCGCGGGCGCCCTCGTGTTCGGCGGGGGGCATGTCGTGCTGCCGCTGCTCGAGAGCGCGGTGGTGACGCCGGGCTGGGTTGGCCACGACGCCTTCCTCGCGGGCTACGGCGCGGCCCAAGCCGTGCCGGGCCCGCTCTTCACGTTCTCCGCGTACCTGGGCGCGGTGATGAGCGCGCCGCCCGGCGGCTGGCCCGGGGCCGCGCTCTGCCTGGTCGCGATCTTCCTGCCCGGGCTGCTGGTCCTCATCGGCGCGCTGCCGTTCTGGGACGCGTTCCGCCGCCACGCGGGCGCGCAGGCGGCGATGCGCGGGGTGAACGCCGCCGTCGTGGGGATTCTCGTCGCGGCGCTCTATCACCCGGTGTGGACCAGCGCGGTGCGGGGTCCCGCCGATTTCGCGCTCGCGCTGGTGGCCTTTGCGCTGCTGGCGGTGTGGACCCTGCCGCCGTGGGCGGTGGTGTTGCTCACCGCCCTGGGCGGCCTGCTGCTGGACACCTTCACCCCTTAGCCCTGGAGCAAAACAAAAAACCCTCTCCCCGGTGAGACGGGGAGAGGGCTAGGGTGAGGGCGTCGCGTCGTTACGCCAGCGTCTCGATCTTCTTCTGCAGGGCTGCCTTCGGCAGGGCGCCGATAGCCTGGTCGCGGATCTTGCCGTCCTTGACGAACAGGATGGTCGGGATGGAGCGCACGCCGAAGCGCGAGGCCAGCGCGGGATGCTCGTCCACGTTGACCTTGGCCAGGGTGACCTTGCCGCCCGACGTCCGCGCGAGGTCCTCCAGCACCGGGCTCACCGCGCGGCAGGGGCCGCACCACTCGGCCCAGAAATCCACCATCAGCACACCCTCAGTGGTCGCAAGGGTCTCGTCGAAGGTCTTGTCGTCCAGATGGAGCACGCTCGAGTCAGTCATGTCTCTCGCCTCCACGAATTGAGATGCCGCATCCCGGGGTCCGGGTTCCAGGTCATTTTTCCCTGAATCTACAGGTATTTGCTAGGCGGGGGGCTCGGCCCCGGTCCGGTCCACGATCAATCGATAGTGCTCGGGGCGCCGGTGGCGGGCGAAGTTGAACACCGTCTCCTTGTACGACTTGGCGGCGTCCAGATCGCAGCGTGCCGTCGCCAGCTCGTCCCCCAGCGTCGAGCAGAGCGCCACGATCTCGCCCGAGGGCGCGATGATCGCGCTCTGGCCAATCATGTCGCAGCCTTCCTCCCGCCCGCACTTGGCCACGCCCACGACCCATGTCGCATTCTGGTAGGCGCCTGCCTGCATGACGAGGTGATTGTGAAAGGGGCCGAGCAGATCGTGCTCGGGCGCCGGCGGGTTGTGCACGGGCGTGTTGTAGCCGAGGCAGATCAGCTCCACCCCTTGAAGTCCCATCACGCGATACGTCTCCGGCCAGCGCCGGTCATTGCAGATGCACATGCCGACCACGCCGCCGAACGCGCGCCAGACCGGGAAGCCCAGGTCGCCCACCGCGAAGTAGCGCTTCTCGAGGTGCTGGAACGCCCGATAGGGCTCGTGCTCGGCATGGCCGGGGAGATGGACTTTTCGATAGCGGCCGACGATCTTTCCCGCGCGGTCCACGAGGATGGAGGTGTTGAAGCGGCGCGTTCGCCCACCCTCGCTGACGAGCTCGGCATAGCCCAGGCAGAAGCCCATGGCGAGGCGCCGCGCCTCGTCGAAGAGCGGGCGCGTCTCCGGCCCCGGCATCTCCCGCTCGAAGAAGGCGTCGATCTCCGCCTGATCTTCCATCCACCAGCGCGGGAAGAAGGTGGTGAGGGCGAGCTCCGGGAACACCACGAGCTCGCAGCCGCGCGCGTGGGCCTGGGCGAGCAGGGCGAGGAGCCGCTTGACCACGTCGCCGCGGCCCTCGCTGCGTGCGATGGGGCCGAGCTGGGCGGCGCCGACGGTGAGCATGCGGGCCATGGCAGGCGGGAGCCTAGCACGGCCCGTGGTGCTACTGAAGCGGGGCGACCGACGAGCCGGACGGCCCGGCGCGGGTCGGCGCGAGATCAGGCGGCGGCGACGGCCCCGATCGGGTGACGCGCGAGGTGTGCGGCGATGGCCGCGTTGACCGCGTCGGCATGCGTCACCGGCGCCATGTGGCCCGCGCCCGCGATCACGCCGTGTATCGTGCTCGGCAGCACACCGGCGAGGAGCTCGACGACACGGCGCACCGGACTGGGCCCGCGATCGCCCGTGAGCAGCAGCGTCGGCACGTGCAGGCCGGCGCACTGGTCGAGCGACATGGGCTCCCCGAAGACCGCCTCCCAGTGCCGTGCCACCGCAGGCATCGAGCGCTCGATGATCACGCGCTGACGATCCGGCAGCCGCGCCCACGACCCTGCGCCATTCCAGTAATCCACGAACGCCCGCGCCGCTTCCGCGGGACGGCCATCCTGCACCGAGCTCACGCAGGCCTCCGCGACCTGGCATACCTCGGCGTAGGCGGCGTGCGGGTCCAGGCGCCGCAGGAACGCGAACAGCACGGGCTCGAAGAGCGTGAGGCTCTGGATGCGCTCGGGCATGCTCAGCGCCAGCTTGAGCGCCACCGCGCCGCCGTACGAGTGGCCGATCAGGTGAATGGGCACGGGCAACTCGCTCAGGAGCGGCATCAGCAGCGCGACCTCGTCGGCCAGCCGCATGGGCCGCGCGAAGCCCCACGGCGAGGTGCCGCCGTGGCCGTGGAGATCCGGGGCGAGCACGTGATACCGGCGCTCGAGGTCGGCACCGAGCCGCTTCCATTGAACGCTTGAGCCGGCAGAGCTATGAAGGCAGAGCACCGGTGTGCCGGAGCCCATATGGACGTAAGAGAGCGTTGAACCGTCGTGGGCCATGGTCGTCATGAGCGGGGCGAAGAGCGAGATCCGTGCCAGAGCCGTCGCGCGCCGCACATGCGAGCTGGTAAGGATGCGTCGGCACGTCGGTTTCCGGGCCGCCGGGGCTGGACTCGGAGGCGGGTGGCGGCTCGGGGCGCCTGCCCGACCGCGACGGCTTCTCGGGAGGAATGCCATAATTCTCCGCATGGCGGCTTCCCCCGGCTCGCGCTGCGCCCGTTGTCAGCAGGAGAGTCCGCCGGGAGCGCGGTTCTGCGTGGCGTGCGGGGCGCGGCTAGGCGCGCGCTGCGCGGCCTGCGGTGCCGACTTGCCCGATGGCGCGCGCTTCTGCCCCGCATGCGGCCGCGCCGTCGCGGGCGCGCCCCCGGCGGAGGCGCGGCCCGCCCCGGAGTCCTACACGCCGCGCCATCTCGCCGAGAGGATCCTCACCACACGCACCGCCATCGAGGGCGAGCGCAAGCCGGTGACGGTACTCTTCTGCGATCTCGTCAGCTCCACCGCGCTCGCCGAGCGGCTCGGCCCCGACCGCATGCACGCCTTGCTGAGCCGTTTCTTCGAGACCGCGCTCGCCGGCGTCCATCGCTACGAGGGCACGGTGAATCAGTTCCTTGGCGATGGTTTCATGGCGCTGTTCGGCGCCCCGCTCGCCCACGAGGATCATGCGCTCCGTGCCGTGCTCGCGGCGCTGGACATCCGGCACGCCATCGACGCCAGCCCCATCGCGCTCGACTCCGGCGAGGTGGTGCCGCTGGTGCTACGCATGGGCCTGCACACCGGGTTCGTGGTGGTCGGCGCCATCGGCGACAACCTCCGCATGGACTACACCGCAGTGGGCGATACCACGCATCTGGCCGCGCGGCTGCAGCAGGCCGCCGAGCCGGGGCGCATCCTCGTGAGCGACGCGACCGCGCGGCTCGTCGAGGGCTACGCGACCCTCGAATCGCGCGGGGCGATGGCCATCCGCGGCCGCAGCGAGCCGCTCGTCGTGCACGAGCTCACCGGGCGCGGCAGCCGCCGCTCGGCGCTGGACGTCGAGGGCGGCCGCTCGCTCAGTCGCTTCGTGGGACGCGAGCGCGAGATGGCCGTGCTCGTGGAGCTCCTCGAGCAGGTGCGCGCCGGTCGCGGGCAGGCCGTCGGCGTCGTGGGCGAGCCCGGCGCGGGCAAGTCGCGGCTGGCCCTCGAGCTCCGCCGGGCCACGGCGGCGCACGACGTCACCATGCTCGAAGGCCGCTGTCTCTCGTACGGCGCCGCCATCCCGTATCTGCCCGTGCTCGATCTCCTGCGCGCGGCGTGCGGCCTCGCCGAGATGGACACGCCGGAGCAGATCGCCGCGGCGGTCGGCGCCACGCGCGAGCGGGCGGGGCTGGCCGGGGCCGATGACCGGGCCCTGTATCTCCTTCACCTCTTGGGTGTGAAGTCCGAGGATGACCCACTCGCTCGGCTTGGCGCGGACGTCATCATGGCGCGCACCTTCGACACGCTTCGCGAGCTGCTGCTCGGCCTCGCGCGCCGCCGGCCGCTCGTGCTCCTCGTGGAGGACCTCCATTGGATCGACCAGACGTCCGAGGCGTTCCTGGCCTCGCTGGTCGAGCGGCTCGCTCCCGCGCCGATCCTCCTCCTCGCGACCTATCGGCCCGGCTATCGCCCGCCCTGGCTCGACTGCTCGTACGCGACCCAGCTCACGCTGCGTCCGCTAGGGCCGCAGGACAGCCTCGCCATCGTGAGCGGACTCTTGTCGGCGGCCGCCCCCGCCGGCACCCTCGCCTCCCGCATCCTCGACAAGGCCGAAGGCAATCCGTTCTTCCTCGAGGAGCTTGCGCGCGTGATGACCGATCACGGCGGCGCGCGGGCGGAGATCGAGGTGCCGGACACCGTGCACGGTGTGCTCACGGCGCGCATCGATCGCCTGGCCGAGCTCCCCAAGCGGGTTTTACAAACAAGTTCGGTGATTGGGCGGGAATTTTCGATGCGGCTCCTTGAAGCGTTGGAGGATGCGGGGGATGCCCGTGGCCCGGCACTCGCGGCCGCCCTGAGTGAGCTGACGCGGCTCGAGTTCCTGTATACGCGGACGGAAGGCGGCGAGCCCGTATACGTCTTCAAACACGCGCTCACCCAGGACGTGGCGCGTGCCAGTCTCCTGGCCCCGCGCCGCCGCGCGCTGCATCGGCGTACCGCCGATGCCCTTCTCGCCTTGGAGCCGGGCCGTGCCCGCGAGCTGGCGCCGCTGCTGGCCTATCACTATCAGGAGGCGGAGGCGTGGGAGGAAACGGCCCGTCACGCGCAGGTGGCGGCGGCCTCGGCCCGTCAGGCCTTCGCCAACAGCGAGGCCGTGCTCCGCTACGACCAAGCGGTGGCGGCTGCCGAGCGCGCCGGAGAGGGAAGGGGCGATGTCACATCGCTGCTCGAGGCGCGAGCCGAGGTTCACGCGCTGCTCGGCGATTTCGATCGGGCTCGGGCGGATCTCGAGGCAGCCCTCGCCCAGGCCGAAGCGCGCGGCGAGGCCGTCGCGCGAGGCCGCATCCTCGGCGCCCTCGGGGCGCTGTGGGGCGGGCATCGTGACTATCCGCGCGGCCTGGCGTTGACGCGCCAGTCGGTCGATGCGCTGCGGGACGGCGCCGATCGGCGCGCGCTGGCAGAGGCCCGCGCGCGGCTCGGCATCATGCTCCTCAATGTCGCGCGCGGCGCCGAGAGCCGGGCGGAGCTGGAGGAATCCCACCGTCTGCTCGCGGAGCTGGGCGACGGGCTGGGCCAGGCCCGCGTCCTGGACATGCTCGGCATGTGCTCGGCCCTCCGTGGGGACTTCGGGCCCAGCATCGTGCAGTCCGAGGAGGCGGCGCGCCAGCTCCATGCGCTCGGCGACTGGGTGAACGAGTCCTCCGCGCTCATCAACATGGCCTTCGGCTATGGCTACCGCGACGGCTGGCAGGCGGGGGAGCCGTGGGTGCGCCGCGCTCTGGAGCTCGCGACGAACAGCGGAGCGCGCGCCCCGGAGGCATTCGCGCGGGGCGCCATCGCGCAGCTCGCGCTCCCGGCGGGCCTCTACACGCTGGCCCGCCGTGAGGCGGAGACGGCGCTGTCCATCGCGCGCGCCATCGATCATCGGGAGTGGACGGTGATGGCGCTCTCCATGCTGGGCCGCGCGCGGCTCGGCGTGGGCGATGCCGAGGGTGCGTTGCGTCTTCACGAGGAGATGCTCCGTATGGCCGGCGAGCTCGGCGCCAACATCTGGATGGCGGAGGCGCGCTCGAACGTCGGAGAGGATCTGATCGCCCTGGGAAAGCCCGAGGAAGCGGATGGGCAGCTGGCCGCCTCCGTCGTGGACTCCGGCGACCTGGTGTTCTACATGATTCCGCCGCTCACCATGCGCGCGGCGCTCAAGTTGGCCGCCGGCGACCCTCACGGTGCCCTCGCGCTGACGAAGGAGGCTGCCGGTCGGGCGCCCTGGATGCGGGCGTTCATCGGCGAGGCGCAGCGCGTCGAGGCGGAGGCGCTCGGCGTGCTGGAAGGGATCGATGCCGCGCTGCCGCGTTTGCGCGAGGTCGAGGCACTCGCCGCGGAGCTGCAGGCTGCGCCCATGCGCTGGCGCGCCGCCCTGGCGACGGCGCGCCTCCTGCGCGAGGCCCGCCGCCCCGACGACGCCCGCGCCGCCGCCGCGCGCGCGATGACCGCCCTGGAGTCGACGGCGCGCGAGCTCGATCCCGCGGATCGCGCGAGCTTCGAGGCCTCGGAGCCCATGGTGCACGCGCGGGCCGCGCTCGCGTAGAATCCCCCCATGACCATCAAGGGCAAGGCCTGCATCGCCGGGGCGTTCGAGCATCCGACCCGCAAGGCGGACGACAAGTCCCTCGCGCAGCTCCACGCCGAGGTGGCGCAGGGCGCGCTGGCGGACGCGGGGCTCACCAAGGACGACGTGGACGGCTACTTCTGTGCCGGCGACGCGCCGGGGCTCGGGCCGCTTTCCATGGCTGACTACATGGGGCTCAAGCTCCGCCACATGGACAGCACCGAGACGGGCGGCTCGTCCTACGTGATCCACGTGGCTCATGCCGCCGAGGCCATCGCGGCAGGGAAATGCCGCATCGCGCTCATCACCCTGGCCGGCCGGCCGCGCGCAGAAGGCATGGCGACGGGCACCGCCCCCCGCAACTACGGCACCGCCGCGCCCGACGTGCAGTTCGAGTATCCGTTCGGCCCCACGGTGGTGAACCTGTACGCGATGGCCGCGCAGCGGCACATGCACGAGTTCGGCACCACGAGCGAGCAGCTCGCGTGGATCAAGGTCGCCGCCTCGCACCACGCCCAGCACAACCCGCACGCGCTGCTGCGCGAGGTGGTCACCGTGCAGGACGTGGTCGGCTCGCCGATGATCGCCGATCCGCTGCATCGCCTGGACTGCTGCGTGATCACCGACGGCGGCGGCGCCCTCGTGGTGGTGGCGCCGGAGGTGGCGAAGAGCCTCAAGCGGCCGCGCGTGCGCCTGCTGGGGGCGGGGGAGGCACCCAAGCATCAGATGGGCGGCAAGGTCGACCTCACGTACACCGGCGCGGCGCGCTCCGGTCCCATGGCCTTCGAGGAAGCGGGCGTGAAGCCCGGCGACATCAAGTACGTGTCGATCTACGACAGCTTCACCATCACCGTGCTGATCTGTCTCGAGGACCTGGGCTTCTGCCCGCGCGGTGGCGGCGGTCGTTTCGTCTCGGACGGCAACCTCATCTCCGGCACGGGGCGGCTGCCCTTCAACACCGACGGGGGCGGGCTCTGCAACAATCACCCCGCCAATCGCGGCGGCATGACCAAGGTCGTCGAGGCGGTCCGCCAGCTCCGCGGCGAGGCCCATCCCAAGGTGCAGGTGAAGAACTGCAACCTGGCGCTCGCCCACGGCACCGGCGGCTCGCTGGGCACGCGGCACGGCAGCGCCACCGTCATCCTGGAGCGGGAGTAGCGTCATGGCCACCGCCGAGCGAAGGATCCCCGCGCCGCACCCCAATCCCGAGACCAGGGCCTTCTGGGACGGCGCCGCCCAGGGCCGCCTGCTCCTCAAGAAGTGCCTGGCCTGCAGCCAGGTGCACTACTACCCGCGCGCGATCTGCCCCTTCTGCGGGAGCGACCGCACCGAGTGGCAGCAAGCCTCCGGCCGCGGCACCATCTACTCCTGGAGCGTGATGCGCCGGGCGGAGGTGCCCTACGCGATCGCGTACGTGACACTGGAGGAGGGCGTGACCATGATGACCAACATCGTGGATTGCGACCTCGACGGCATCCACATCGGCCAGCGCGTGCGCGTGGTGTTCAAGCCCACCGAGGGCGGGCCGCCGGTCCCGACCTTCACGCCCGCGTGAGCGTGACGCCATGACCATCCGAGCCCTCGTGGTGGAGCCGGTGGCCGGCGCCCTCGGCGCCGAGGTCTCCGGCGTCGATCTCTCAGGGCCGCTCGACGACGCGACCGTCGCCGCCATCCGGCGCGCCTGGCTCGGGCACGGCGTGATTTTCTTCCGTGACCAGGAGCTGCCGCCCGCCGCGTTCCTCGCCTTCGCGCGGCGCTTCGGCGAGCCCATCGAGTATCCGTTCGTGAAGGGCCTGCCGGAGGCGCCCGAGATCATTCCCGTGCTCAAGCAAGCCGACGAGCACGTGAACTTCGGCGGCATCTGGCACTCGGACACCGCCTATCTCGACATCCCGCCGATGGCGTCGATGCTGATCGCGCGCGAAGTCCCGCCGGCCGGGGGCGACACGCTCTTCGCCAACATGTACCTGGCCTACGAGGCGCTCTCCGACGGCATGAAGCGCCTGCTGGAGGGGCTGCGCGGCATCAACAGCTCGGCGAGCGCGGACGTGTCGAAGACGCGCGAGGACCGCATGAAGGACAGCGGCCGCGCCGACGCGCGCCAGGAATACGTGGCCACGCACCCCCTCGTGCGCACGCACCCCGAGACCGGACGCAAGGCGCTCTACGTCAACGTGGCGCACACGGTCGGCATCGAGGGCCTCACGCGCGAGGAAAGCGCGCCGATCCTCGACTATCTCTACCGCCATCAAATCAAGCCCGAGTTCACGTGCCGCTTCCGCTGGCGCGCCCGCTCCATCGCCTTCTGGGACAACCGCTGCGTGCAGCACAACGCGGTAAACGACTACCAGGGCCACCGGCGCCTCATGCACCGCATCACCCTGGCGGGTGACAAGCCGCGCTGAGCCGATGTCCGCCATCGCGCGCAGCGTCCCGGCGCGATGCCCTTGTCGCCGCCCGGTCCAGGGCGGGCTGCCCGCAATGTGACCTTGCGCTGCGTCGTAATTGTGCGCCGGATCGCGCCTTACCTGCTGGCATGGCCCCTGCAGTCTTCCCCGCCTCGTGACCCAACACGAACGGAGGAATGGATGAGTCGGAATGGGCAACACGGGGAGCATCTGGAGGATGTCTGCATGGCCGCCATGCCGGATGTGGCGGAGCGCCTTCGCCTGGGCGGGCGCGTGGCGGAGCTGGGCTCGCACGTAGGGCGGTCGAGCATCGATCTCGCGCGTGAGTTCCCCCGCGCGCAGGTGGACGCGGTGAGCGAGAACCAGGCCGATATCGCCGCCGCGAGCTCGGAGGCGAGTCGCGTGGGCCTGGCGGGGCGCGTGGTCTTCCACGTGGCGCCGCCCGACGAGGCGCCGCTGGCCGGTCCCTACGATCTGGTCGTGGCCTTCGACGGACGCGACGACTTCGCGCATTCCCTTCGGACGCTGCGTCGCATGCGGCATCTCGCGGCGCCGAGCGGCACCGTGGTCGTGGCCGCCGGCGCGGGCGACGATGCCCTGGTGGACGCGGTGTATGCGCGGGCTGCCGGCTTCTCCAAGGTGGATCTGCTCCCCGTGCCCGCGGTACCGGGCGTCTCTTCCGTCTCACCCCCTGATCGGAGGACCACGTCATGACGCTCTGGACGCGTCTTCTGGCATTCGCGTTCGTCGTCCTTGCCGCCGGCTGCGCCGGGCAGCCGGATGGCTCGACGCCGCATGCGCACGGGACCGCCACACCGGCGGCCGCGGGCGCGACGGCGACACCGCCCGCGCTGCTGACCGATCTGGGCACGTACAGCCACAAGATCACGACCTCGTCGCCGCAGGCCCAGCAGTACTTCGACCAGGGTCTGCGCCTGACCTACGGCTTCAACCACCTCGAGGCGCAGCGCGCGTTCCGGGAGGCGGCGCGCCTCGACCCCGCGTGCGCGATGTGCTACTGGGGCATCGCGATCACGTACGGGTCGAACTACAATGACCCCACCAACCCCGAGCGCGAGAAGGGCGCGTGGGATGCGACCCAGATGGCCTTTACGGCGGGCCGACAGGCCACGCCCGCCGAGCGCGCGATCATCGACGCGCTGGTGCGGCGGCATCAGCCGGGCGGCGACCGCGCCCCGAAGGACCAGGCCTACGCGGCGGCGATGCGGTCCGCCGCGCGTGATTTCCCCGACGATCTCGAGATCGCCACGTTCTTCGCCGACGCCATGATGAATCTCCGGCCGTGGAACCTCTGGACGCCGGACGGCCAGCCCCAGCCTGGCACCGAGGAGATCGTGGCGACGCTGGAGCGGGTGCTCGCCAAGAACCCGAATCACCCCGGCGCGCTCCACCTCTACATCCACGCGGTGGAGGCGAGCCAGGATCCAGGCAAGGCGGCGGCCGCGGCCGACCGGCTGCGCGGGCTGCTCCCGGGCGCCGGCCACCTCGTCCACATGCCGTCGCACATCTACTACCGGGTCGGACGCTATCAGGACGCCTTCGCGGTCAACGTGGACGCGGCTGCCTCCGACCGTGCGTATTTCCAGCGCAGCCAGCCGAGCCCGATCTACCGGATGATGTACTACCCGCACAACCTCGACTTCATCTGGCAGGCGGCCAGCATGGATGGCCGGAGCGCCGACACCCTGAAAGCCGCGCGCGACTTCGAGGCGGCGGTGCCGGCAGAAATGATCGGCCAGATGTCGGACATGGAGACGGTGCCGGTGGCGCCCATCGTGTCCCTGGTGCGCTTCGGTCGCTGGGACGAGGTGCTCGCGCTGCCCGCGCCCAGCGAGAAGCTGCCCTATGTCCGCGGGGTCTGGCACTACGCGCGGGGGCTCGCCCAGTCCGCCAAGGATCAGCCGGCCGCCGCGCAGGTCGAGCTGGCGGCGCTCACCGCCGTCCGCGACGCCACGCCGACCGACCGCACGGTGGCGGGCTTCTTCAAGACGCGCGAGATGCTGACACTGGCGGTCGAGGTGCTCGCGGGGGAGATGGCGGCCCGGCGCCGCGACACCGACGGCGCCATCACCCATCTCGCCGAGGCCGTACGCATCCAGGACGGGCACTGGTTCACCGAGCCGCCGCCCTGGTACTACCCCGTGCGCCAGTCTCTGGGCGCCGTGCTGCTGCAGGCCGGCCGTGCCGGCGAGGCAGAGGCGGTGTACCGGGCGGATCTGCGCCGCAATCCCGAGAACGGCTGGTCGCTCTACGGTCTCGCCCAAAGCTTGCGGGTCCAGGGCAAGGCCGACGAGGCCGCCGCGGTGGACGAGCGCTTCCGCCGCGCCTGGGCGCGCGCGGACGTGACCCTGACCGCGTCGCGCTTCTGAAAAAAAATCGTGCCGGGAGTTTGATCAGATGCCTCCCTGCGCGTAGAGTGGGGGCGAGGAGGTGGCGATGCCAGCTTGCATAGCCTGCCGGTCTCGTGACGTCGAGAGCGTCTGCTCGGGCGCTTACATGGCCGAATCCTCCGAGGTGATCTACCTCGGCGCGTCCCCCGTCGTGGAATGTCCCTCATGCGGACGCAAGCCGCTCCGTTGTCAGCCCGAGCTCTACGGTGATGTCTTCATCTGCACGGGCTGCGCGCAGCGCGTGTTTCGCGACGAGCAGCACCACTGCCGGACCTGCGGCCACTCGTGGATGCACCCCGACCTCGAGGAGCTCCTGCAGCGTGAGGAGGAGGACGCCGAGGCCAGCGTCGAGGTCGGCGAGACCGAGATGATGGACGAGGGGGCGGCCGCCGCGCTGGAAGCGTTGCCGCAGGATTGCGACGCGTGCGGGGCGACCCACTGGACGCTGGTCCGGGTGGACGGGCGCCTGCTGTGCCGGTGCCGCTGCGGCGCCCTCGTTGCGCCGGGTGCGGACGCCGACGCCGACGCCGACTCAGACTGATCCGCGCCGCGGACCTGTCTCATGACCTCGCCCGAGATCGCCCTCGCCCAGCTCTGGCGCTGGGCCGGCTGCGACCCGTTCGCGCTCGAGCGCGTCCGCTTCCACGGCGGTGACCCGGTGCTCCCAGGCATCTTCCAGATCGCCACGGCGGCGCAGGCCTCCATCGCGGCGTCCGGGCTGGCCGCCGCGGAGCTCTGGAAGTTGCGCACCGGCCGCGAGCAGACCGTGGACGTGGACGCGCGCGCGGCCGCGGCCGCGTTCCGCGCCGAGCGCTATCTCCGGGTCGACGGCAAGGGCGGCGACGATCCCTGGGGACCGGCCTCCGGCTATTTCCGCGCCGGCGACCGGCGATGGATTCAGCTCCACTGTAACTTCCCCCACCATCGCGATCGGGCTCTCGGCGTGCTGCGCTGCGAGGCCACGCGCGAGGCGGTCACCGAGGCTGTCCAGGGTTGGAAGGCTGTCGAGCTGGAGGAAGCGCTCGTCAATGCGCGGATGTGCGCGGGCCTGCTGCGCGCGCCGGAGGAGTGGCAGGCGCATCCCCAGGCCCTCGCTCTCGCCATGCTGCTGCCGCTGGAGATCATCCGCATCGGCGACGCGCCGCCCGAGCCACTGCCCGCGGGCTCGCGTCCGCTGTCCGGCGTCCGCGCCCTCGACCTCACGCACGTGATCGCGGGGCCCGTGTGCGGCCGCACGCTCGCCGAGCATGGCGCGGACGTCCTGCGCGTGACCGCGCCGGGCTGGCCGAGCATGGAGCGGCTGGTCCAGGACATGGGACGGGGCAAGCTCTCGACATACCTCGATCTCCACAAGGAGGCGGACGCCGAGCGGCTGCGCGGCCTTGCGCGCGAGGCCGACGTCTTCAGCCAGGGCTATCGCCCGGGCACCCTCGCGGCTCACGGCTTCGCGCCGCAGGACCTGGCGCGGCTGCGCCCGGGCATCGTCTACGTGTCGCTCTCCGCCTTCGGCCACGAGGGCCCGTGGCGCGACCGCCGCGGCTTCGACAGCATCGTGCAGACGGTGACCGGCATCGCGGCGGAGGGCGGTCGCGCTCACGGCCTCGACGAGCCGCGCCCCTTGCCCTGTCAGGCGCTCGACCACGCGAGCGGCTATCTCCTCGCCTTCGGCGCCATGGTGGCGCTGGCCCGGCGCGCCACGCAGGGCGGTAGCTGGCTGGTGCGCCTCTCCCTCGCCCAGACCGGCCGCTGGCTGGATCGCCTGGGGCGCGTGAACGGCCTCGCCCTGGACGATCTTCGCGCCGACGCCGTCGCGGACCTCATGGAGGAGACGGACACCCCATGGGGCCGCATGCGGGCGGTGGCGCCGGTGGCACGGCTTTCCGAGACACCGGGGCGCTTCGCGAGGCCCTCCACGCCGCTTGGTACCCATCCGCCGGAGTGGCCCGCGCGCGTCGCGTGAGGCGAGCATGACCGTGCGCGAGTATCAGTACAAGGTGGACGCGGACGGCCGCGTCTTCCACGACGGCTCCGAGATCGTCGATTCCGCCACGCTGCGCTTCTTTCTCCTTGGCATGCGCCGCGAGGTCGACGGGCGCTGGCTCGTGCCGTGTCAGGGCGAGCAGAACTGGTTCGAGGTCGAGGACACGCCGTTCGTGGTGCAGCGGCTGCGCCTGGACGTCGAGGGCGGGCGGCTCCACCGTGTCGGGCTCGTGCTCGCGGGTGAACTGCAAGAGCTGCTCGACCCCGCCACGCTCGCGGCCGAAGGAGGCCGCCTCTACTGCCGCGTGCGCCGCGGCGCCTTCCGCGCGCGCATGGGGCGTCTCGCCATGCAGCAGCTCGCGTCCCACCTGGAAGAGCGGGGCGGGCGGATCACGCTATTGATCGACGGCGCGCGCCATGACATCGCGGACGCGCGCTCCGCGACGGGAGGCGTGCATGTCCGCTGAGCCTTCGACCGCGCCGCTCTCGCCCCGCGAGGCGGCCGCGCTGTTGCGCGCCAGTCTCGAGGCCATTCGCGCTGAGGCCTCGGCCCTGTCCGACGGTGCCGCCTCCTGGCATCCCAAGGCGGGCGAGTGGTGCGCCAAGGAGGTGCTGGGCCATCTGATCGAGGCCGACCGGCGTGGCTTCGGCGGGCGCATCCAGCAGTTCCTCGACGCCGACAACCCGGCCTGCGTCGGCTGGGATCAGGACGAGGTCGCGCGCGGCCGGGGCGACTGCGGCAAGCCGGTGTCGGCGCTGCTGGACGAGCTGGGCAAGACGCGCGCGGAAGGGCTCAAGGTCGTCGAGACGCTGACGACGGCAGGGCTCTCGCGCGGGGGTCAGCATCCCAAGGTGGGTCCGCTCACCGTGTCCGACATCCTGCACGAGTGGGTGCATCACGATCGCAATCACCTCAAGCAGATGATGACCAATATCCAGGCCTACGCCTGGCCGCACATGGGCAATGCCCAGCGATTCTCCGCGCCCTGAGCTGCTGGCGCGACTCGGCGCCATGCCGGAGCTGCTGCGTGAGGTCGCCGCTGCGCTGGCAGACGCCACGCATCGCCGTCCAGCCGCGGGAGGCTTCGCTTTCGTCGAGCACGCGTGGCATCTCGCCGACCTCGAGCGCGAGGGCTATGGCACGCGCATCAGCCGCCTGCTGACGGAAACGGCCCCCGCGCTGCCCGACTTCGATGGCGACCGCATCGCGCGCGAGCGCGAGTACCTCCACGGGGATCCCGCCCTGGCCCTGCAGGTCTTCGCGCGGGCCCGCGCGCGGAACATCGAGCGCCTGGCCGCGCTGGACGCTGCCACGCTGTCGCGGCGTGGGACCCAGGACGGCGTGGGCGAGCTCACGCTGGCGCGCGTGCCCCGCATGATGGCGGCCCACGACGCGGGCCACGTCGAGGAGCTGGCCACGCTGGTCGCCGAGCTCGCGCCGGGCGCGCCCGTGCTGGCAAGGCTGCGCGCGGTGTCCGTTGTCTCCGGCGAGCCCGCCCTCGCCTAGCCGCGCTGCTTCTTCCTCCAGGCCTCGAACTCGGACATCGTCTCGGCCGAAGGTGGGTAGGTGCCGCGGAGCGGCGCGCCCGCTTGGATCTTCCCGAGCACGAAGGCCTCGAGCTCCTCCTGCTCGAGTCCGCCCTCGGCGATCTTGTCGGCCTGCGCGCGCGGGATGCAGACCACACCGTCGCCGTCGCCCACCATGATGTCGCCCGGCATCACCAGCACGTCGGCGCAGCCGATGGGCACATTGGCCTCGACGGCGAGGTGACGGTGCACGTTGGCGGGCGCCGCGGGGCCTTTGGCATACACGGGCAGGCCCATGCCCTCGATGCCGGCGAAGTCGCGCACGCCGCCGTCCAGCACCGCGCCGGCGGCCCCGCGCGCCTTGAGCCGCGCGACGAGAATATCGCCGAGCCCCGCCGCCGACTCGATGCCGCGGCAGTCGAGCACCAGCACGGCGCCGGCGGGGATCTCCTCGATGGTCTTGCGCTGGGGATGCGCGGGGTCGCCCAGGCTCTCGAATGTCGAGAGGTCCTCACGCGCCGGCACATAGCGCACCGTCACCGCGGGCCCGACCATTTTGATGGCGGCTCCCACCGGTTTCAGGCCGGAGAGGAACACGCTGCGGAAGCCGGCCTTGAAGAGCCGCGTGCAGAGCGTCGCAGTGGACACGCGCGCCAAGCGCGCGAGGGTCTCGGGCGCCAGGGGCGACAAGGGCGCGGGGCTCGGGGCCATGGGCTGCAAGTATAATCCTCCTCGGAGGAAACCGACATGAGCGACACCGTGGGATTCGTGGGACTGGGCACGATGGGCATGCCGATGACGACCAATCTGTCCAAGGCCGGCGTGCCGCTGGTGGTATACGACACGAGCCCGACCGCGACGGCGGACGCGCGGCGGCTCGTCGGCGTGACGGTGGCGGAGTCGCCGGCGCAGGTGGCCGCGCAGTCGGACGTGCTCTTCTCGTGCCTTCCCAACAACGACATCGTGCTCGGCGTCTATCTCGAGGCCGGCGGCATCATCCACGGCGGCCGCTCGGGCCTCGTGACCTGCGACTGCTCGACAGTCGGGCCGGAGATCACGGTGAAGGTGGCCGGCGCGCTCAAGGCCAAGGGCATCACGCACATGGACACGCCGATGCTCGGCTCGCAGCCCCAGGCCGTCTCGGGCGAGATCTTCTTCATCGTGGGCGGCGACGAGACGAAGGTCGCGACGGTGAAGCCCTACCTCGAGATCATGGGGAAGCTCAACATGTACGTGGGCGGCACCGGCATGGCCAACCGCGTGAAGCTGATCCACAACGGGCTCGCCGCGGTCACCTCGGTGGCGGTGGCCGAAGCCCTCGCCATGGCCGTGCAGGCCGGGGTGGACCCCACCACCTTCTACGACGTGGTGCGCAAGGGCGGCGGCATGGCCTTCGGCACCTATTTCGACCGCCGCGCGAAGCGCATCTTCGACGGCGAGTTTTCGCCCACGTTCATGCTCGAGCACATGCGCAAGGACGCGACGCTCGCGCTGACCCTCGCGCACGCAGTGCGCGTGCCGACGCCGATGCTGGAAGAGACCAAGCGCACGTACGACGAGGCGCTCGACTCGGGATGGGGCAAGGAGGACTTCTCCGCGGTGACGCACGTGATCGAGAAGCGCATCAACCGCCGACTGTCGGGGAAGTAGGCCATGCCCACGCGGCCGAGCATCGCGTTCGACGAGATCGTGGGCGGTGCGGTTTCCGCCGAGGTGAAGACTGCGGGCGCGGGGCCGGCGGGGCGCCTGCCCCTCACCGCTGAGATGCTGATCGAGCGCCCCAGCGGCGACATCTTCGGCTGGACGCAGAACGCCGGCATGGGCTGGGACCCGCGCGAGCTGGGCCGCCCGCAGTACCTCATGCTCTCCACCCAGGGCGGCATCCGCGCGGCCGACGGGCGCCCCATCGCGCTCGGCTATCACACCGGCCACTGGGAGATCGGCCTCCTGCTCCAGGCGGCGGCGGAAGAGCTGACCGCGCTGGGCGGCATGCCCTTCGCCGGCTACTGCTCGGATCCCTGCGATGGGCGCACCCAGGGCACGACCGGGATGATGGACAGCCTCGCCTATCGGAACGACGCCGCCATCGTGCTGCGCCGGCTCGCGCGCTCGCTGCCGACGAGAAAAGGGGTGCTGGGCGTCGCCACCTGCGACAAGGGCCTCCCCGCCATGATGATGGCGCTGGCCGCCCTGCGTGATCTCGCCTGCGTGCTGGTTCCTGGCGGCGTGACCTTGCCGCCCGAGCGCGGCGAAGACGCGGGCACCGTGCAATCGATCGGCGCGCGCTTCGCCCACGGCGAACTCTCTCTCGAGCAGGCCCAGGACCTCGGTTGCCGCGCCTGCGGCTCGCCGGGCGGCGGCTGCCAGTTCCTCGGCACCGCGGCCACCTCGCAGGTGGTGGGCGAGGCGCTCGGTCTTACGCTGCCGCACTCCGCGCTGGCGCCGTCGGGCCAGCCGATATGGCTCGACATGGCGCGCCGCTCGGCCCGCGCGCTGATGGCGCTGGAGGCGCGTGGCCTGTGCACGCGCGACATCGTGACGGACGCCGCCATTCGCAATGCCATGATGGTGCATGCGGCGGTGGGCGGCTCGACCAACCTGCTGCTCCACTTGACCGCGATCGCCCACGCCGCGGGGCTTCGCCGCCCCACCGTGGAGGACTGGAGCGATGTGAATCGCCGCGTGCCGCGCCTGGTCGACGTGCTGCCGAACGGCCCCCGCAACCATCCGACTGTCCGCCTGTTCCTCGCCGGGGGGGTGCCAGAGGTAATGCTGCATCTCCGCCGGGCCGGCCTTCTCGACGAGCGCGCCCTGACGGTGACCGGGGAGCCCTTGGGAAAGAATCTCGACTGGTGGGAGGGCTCCGACCGCCGGCGCGTGCTCCGCGAGCGGCTGCGGGCCGCCGACGGCGTGGATCCAGACGACGTGATCATGAATCCCCTGCGGGCGCGGGAGCGAGGGCTCACCAGCACCGTGACGTTTCCGCGGGGGAACCTGGCGCCCGAAGGGGCGGTGATCAAGAGCACGGCGATCGATCCCACCGTGGTGGACGCGGACGGTGTGTACCGGAAGGTGGGCCCCGCGCGGGTCTACACCACCGAGAAGGCGGCCATCGCCGCCATCAAGAGCCAGGGGCCGGAGCGGCTCAAGCCCGGCGACATCCTGGTGCTGATCTGCCGCGGGCCCATTGGCGCGGGGATGGAGGAGATCTACCAGATCACCGCCGCGCTCAAGCACCTCTCCTGGGGCAAGCAGGTGGCGGTGATCACCGACGCACGCTTCTCCGGTGTCTCGACCGGTGCCTGCATCGGCCACGTGGGGCCGGAGGCGCTGGCCGGCGGGCCGGTGGGCAAGGTGCGCGATGGGGATCGCATCCGCATCGTCATCGACCGCGGCAAGCTCGAGGGCAGCATCGACCTCGTGGGCCACGACGGGCGTGAGTACGACCCCGAGGAAGGCGCCCGCGTGCTCGCCTCGCGGGCCCCGCGTCCGGATCTCGCACCGGATCCCGACCTGCCCGACGACACGCGGCTCTGGGCAGCGCTCCAGCAGGCCGGCGGCGGCACCTGGGGCGGCTGCGTCTACGACGTGGGCGCGGTGGCGGCGGCGCTGGGCGGCCGGCGCCCGGCGCTGAGCCACGCCCCGCGCTGATCCGCGGCTAGCGGCTCAGCGCGTTCCGCGCCCGCGCGGGGCCAGCGCCTCGTTCAACGCCTCGCCGGCCAGGTTGAACGAGAGCACGGTGAGGAAGATCGCCATGCCGGGGAACACCGGCATCCACCACGCCTGCTGGAGGAAGTTCTGCGCCTGATTGAGCATGCCGCCCCAGGAGACGCGGTTGGGATCGGCCAGGCCCAGGAAGCGCAGGCTCGCCTCGGCGAGAATGGCGGCGGGGATCTGCAGTGACCCGGCGACCACGATGGGCGCGAGCGCGTTCGGCAGGATCTGTCGCCCGATGATGCGGCCGTCGCCCGCGCCGAGGCTCCGCGCCGCCAGCACGAACTCGCGCTCGCCGAGCGCGAGGAACTGCGCGCGCGTGAGCCGCGCGGTGGCCGGCCAGCCCACCAGCGCCAGCACCACGACCACCAGGCGCAGGTCCGCGCCGAAGATCGCCGCGACGACCAAGACGATGAGAAATTGCGGGATGACCAGCACCCACTCCGTGAGGCGCATCAGCGTGCCCTCGACGCGCCCGCGCCAGTAGCCCGCGGCGGCGCCCACCGCCACGCCGACCAGCACCGAGCCGGCGGCGGCGAGGAGCCCCACCACCAGGGACACGCGCGCGCCGAAGAGCACGCCGCTCAGGATGTCGCGGCCGAGGTCGTCCGTGCCCAGCCAGTGCCCGCGGCCCGGCGGGCGCAGCGCGTTCGGATTCAGGGCCATTGGATCCGCCGGCGCGACCCAGGGCCCGACGACGGCCAGCAGGGTGAAGCCGATGGCCCCCGCGAGGCCGAGGAGGCCAGCGGGATGGCGGCGCAGCCGCAGCCAGATCTCGTGGAGGTTCAGGCGGCCCATGGCGAAGCACGGCTCGTCATGCGCGGCTCGTGAGGCGAATGCGCGGGTCGATCCACGCATAGGCAATGTCGGCGAGGAGATTCCCCACCACCACGCACACCGTCACGACGAGGAGGCCCCCCAGCATGAGCGGGTAGTCGCGGTGGAGGATGGCGTCGAAGATCAGGCGCCCGAGCCCGGGCCAGGCGAACACGGTCTCGGTGAGCACCGCGCCCGCGACCAGATGACCCACGTTGAGGCCGATCATCGTCACCACGGGGAGAAGCGCGTTCCGTAGCGCGTGCTTGTAGATCACCACGCGCTCGGCCAGTCCCTTCGCGCGCGCCGTCTGCAGATACTCCATGCCGGAGACCTCGACGATGCTCGTGCGGGTCAGGCGAATATTGATTGCCAGATAGCGCGTTGCGAGAGTGAGTGCCGGCAATGCCAGGTGATGCACGACGTCGAGCCCGCGCGCGACCGGTGAGAGCCCGACGGTGAGCGAGCGCATGCCCTGGGTCGGGAACCAGTCGAGCTTGAGCGAAAGGCCCATCAGGAGGAGCTGGCCCAGCCAGAACACGGGCAGGGAATAGCCCACGAGCCCCAGCACGAGCAGCGTGGAATCGGTGAGCGAGCCCGGGCGCCGGCCGCAGGCCACGCCGAGCAGCACGCCCGCCACGCTCGACACGACGAGCGCCGCGCCCATCAGCAACAGCGTGGCGGGCAAGCGCCCCAGCACGAGATCGAGCACGGGCTCGTTGTAGAAGAACGAGTGGCCGAGATTACCGCGCAGCACCTGACCCGCGTAGCGGCCGAGCTGCACGATCACAGGGCGGTCGAGGCCGAAGCGCTCGCGCACCTGCTGGACGTACTCGGGCGGCGCGGGGTAGTCGCCCACCAGCACCTGCACGGGATCGCCGGGCGCGAGCTGGATGATGGCGAAGCCCAGCACCACCATCCCGGCGAGGAGAGGGATCAGGCTCGCCAGGCGGCGCGCGACGTAGGGGAGCACCGCCTCAGGCCGGGCGGAGCAGGGCCAAAAGGCGGCGCAGGGCGCCCGGCTTCTCGATGCCGGCCACGAGGGCGGCGGCCTTCTTCGCGCGCGCGGCGCCCAGCGCGGCGCCGGCCAGGCGAAGGAACTTGGCCTCGAGGTCCGCGTCGGAGAGCGGGTTGTCCCAGTGGCCGAGGGGCAGCTCCACGCGGCTCGTGAGCCGCCGGCCGTCGCGCGTCTCCACCTCCACCGTCTGGCGCTCGCCGTGCGCGGCCGGGTCCACCACCAGCTCCATGCGCGCCATGAGCGCGCGCGCCGCGGGATCCGCCAGCGCGGCGGGCGAGAACTCGCGCAGCGTGAGCCGGCCGTGGAGGAGGATCGAGGCCAGCGAGTACGTCACGCTCATCTGGGCGTGGAGCACGGAGTCCAGCCGCGTGCCGCCGATCATGCGCCGGCTCATCTCCGAGAGCACGATGCGGATCCTGGCGATGTCGTCCGGCTTGAGATCGTGCTTCTCACGCAGCGCCAGCATGGAGTCCGCCGCGCTGTTGATGCCCCAGCACACGGGGAAGGGCTTGAAGCCCTTGCGCAGGATCCTGAAGCTCTCGCCCAGACCTTCCAGCGGCGCGCGTGCGTCGGACTCGCCCGGGGCGTAGGTGGCGAAGAGCCCGCCCCACGGCGCGTCCAGCACCTCGCGCGGCCCGGTGACGCCCCGGCGGGCGAGCACGGCGGCGGTGAGCCCGATCTCCGCCGAGCGGCCGGGATGGACGCGCTTTGACATGGCGCCGTCGGCCATGAAGGCCCAGGTGCCGCCGGTGTAGGAGCCGGCGAGGCCGAGGGCATGCGCGGTGCGCCCGGCGTCGAGGCGCAGCGCGCGCGCCGCCGCGATGCCGGCGCCGAGGCTCCCGTACACGCCGGTCGTGTGCCAGCCGCGCAGGGTCATCACGTCGTAGCTGGCCGCGTCCGTGAGCCGCGAGGTGATCTCGTGCCCGGCCACCAGCCCGAGCAGCACGTCGCGCCCGTCGCCGCCCGCCAGCTCGGCCGCCGCCAATACCGCCGGCACCTGGCAGGCCCCCGCGTGCCCACCGCCCCCGATGTCGTCCAGCTCGCGCATGTGAGCATGCGCCCCGTTCATGAGCGTGGCGGTCTGCGGCGGGGCGCCGCCGCGCGTGCCCCAGACCGTGCAGGGCCCCGCGCCGCCGAGATCGGCGCGCGCCTTGGCGAGGGCCTTGGCCTCGGGCGTGGTGCTGCCGTGGAGCCCGCAGCCGAGCGTGTCGAGGAGAATGCGCCGCGCCATCGCCACCACCTCGGGTGGCAGGCGCTTCCAGGCGAGCCCGGCCGCCCAGGCGGCGAGCGCCTCGGAGACGGTGCTACTTCCCATCCGTGACCCACACCTCGTCCCAGCGCTCGTGGGACGAGAGGCTCTTGAAGATGTTCTGCACGCGCGCCCGCGCCACGTTGGTATCGCCGTACTCCACCAGCGGGATCGTGGGCAGATCCTTCATGAGGATCTCCTGCACCTCGCGATAGGGCTTGGCGCGCTCGGCCTGCGAGGCCACCGCGCCGCCCTTGGCGAAGAGCTCGTCCACCTTGGGGTTGCAGTAGCGCTCCACGTTCACGAACGGCGCGGGACGGATGTTGTCGCAGGTGTAGATGCGCCCGATGCCCAGCGCCGGGTCACCGTAGCTCGTGTAGTTGTGGATGTAGAGGTCGAAGTCGTACTGCTTGAACACCTTCTCCAGCATGAGCGAGCGCTCGAGCGGCACCAGCTTCACGTTGAGGCCCACCCCCTTGAGCTGTTGCGCCACCACCTCGGAGGCGCGGTTGGCCGCGGAGTTGGCGGGGTCGTAGACCAGGCGCAGCGCCATCCGCTCGCCCTGCGCGTTCTTGGGATAGCCCGCCTCGTCGAAAAGCGCGCCAGCCTTCGCCACGTCGAAGGGATACTTCGGCACATTGGCGTTGTAGGCCCAGGCAAGACTCGACGGGATCACGCTCGTGCCCGGCCGACCCTGGCCGGCGTAGCCCTGCTGCACGAGGAAGCTCTGATCGATGCCGTGGAAGATGGCCTGCCGCACCCGTACGTCACCGAGCGCCTTGTTGTCCTTCAGGTTGAAGAACAGCAGGATGGTCTCCGGGAACAGCATGTACTCCTTCACCACGATGCCAGGGAGCGCCTTCACCCGTCCCGCCTGCTCGCGCGGGAGGAAGAAGGAGTAGAGCACATCCACCTCGCCCTTCTCGAAGGCGAGCACGCGCGAGGCCGGGTTCGGCATCACCTTCAAGATCACGCGGTCCAGATAGGGCCGGCCCTTCTTGAAGTAATCGGGGTTCCGCTCCAGCACGTAGTGGCTGCCCTTCACCGCCTCGGCGATCTTGAAGGGCCCGGTGCCGACCGGCTTTCGGTTGAACTCCGCGGTGGCGAGGTCCTGCCCCTCGAGCAGGTGCTTGGGCAGGATCGGCCCCATGTTGAGCGAGGTCATGAACACGGTGGGCCCGAAGGGCGTCTTCATCTTCAGCACCACCGTGTAGGGATCGGGCGTGTCGATGGAGGCGATGCTGGCATAGGCCACGCGGCCTACCGGGTGATACTTGGCGATCGCCTCCTGATACGTCCACTTCACATCCGCGGAGGTGAAGGGCTTGCCGTCGTGCCATTTCACGTCCTTGCGGAGCTTGAACGTGTAGGTGAGGCCGTCTGGGCTGATCGTCCACGATTCGGCGAGATCGGGATGGCTCCGGTAGTCGTTGTCGAGGTAGGTGAGCCCGTTGAAGAGCTTGCCCATGAGCGACCACGCCTGGGTGTCGGTGGTGGTCGCGGGGTTCATGGTGGGCGGGTCGGCGCTGATGGCCTGCACCACGGTGCCGCCCATCCTGGGCTCCTGGGCGAGCGTGGCAATGGGGACGACGAGCGCGGCCGCGAGGGCGAGCGCGAGAACACGAGCGAGTGAAAGCCGCATGATCGATCTATCTCCCGACGAGGGCGTCGACCGACGCCTCGAGCTTGCGAGCCGAGTCGGCGAGCCGCTGATGCATACCGGAGACGATGGCCTCGTCGGCCTTGAGGCCGGTACCGAAGTGCGCGATCTGGCGCTGCGACTCCCTGGGCGCGGGACCGCCGCGCATGGTGCGATCCGCGATGAAGCGGCCGGGGTCGACCGCCTCGCGGATCTGCGCCGCGGTGAGGCCCGCGGGCTGACCGTGATAGAGCTGCGCGGCCTCGTCCAGCAGGGCCGGCGTCACCCCGTCGGGCGCAAGCCCGCGCTCCTCGCAGAGCCGCACGAGGATGCCCACGATCTGATGCGAGGTCCGCCAGGGCAGGTTCTTCTCCCGCACCAGCGCCCCCGCGATGTCAGTGGCGGTCGCCCAGTGCTTCCAGGCCTCTTCCCGCATGTGCGCCTTGCGGATCTCGAGCGCCGGGAGTAGCTCGCAGAACCAGTCGAGATCGCGCACGCAGTGGTTGCAGACGGTCCACACCTGCTCGAGCGCGTAGTGCCGCTCGGTGATGGGGAACGCGGTGGGGCCCTTGAGGGCGGTGAACGAGGTCACCACCGCGCCCAGCGCCTCCGCGGCCGCGCCCTTCACCTCGGCGGGGCCGATCACGTTCTTCTTCTGCATCATGATGCTCGAGGTGTTGCAGAAACGGTCGGGGATGCTCACGTAGGCGTACTCGCTGGTGCTCCAGAGGATGAGATCGTCCGCCCACTTCGACATGCTGTGGTAGAGCGTGGCCACCGCCATCGGCACATCCAGGCTGTCGTCGGCGTTGAGCTCCAGGATGGCGTCGGCGCAGTTCTCGTGCACGCCGTCGAAGCCCATCAGCTCCGCGGTGCGCTCGCGATCGAGCGGGAAGTTCGAGCCCACCATGATGGCGGAGCCCGCCGGACTCACATTCACCCGCCGGTAGACGCCGTGCAGGCGCTCGAAGTCCCGCGCGAGGTTGGCCGCCCAGGAGATGTAGAGATGCGCCAGCGTCATGGGCTGGGCGTGCTGGCCGAAGCTCGTGCCCGGGAAGATCGTGTCGGTGTGCTGAGCGGCCAGGTCCAGCAGCACGCGGCGCAGGCGGTTCACCGCTTCGAGAATGCGGAGCACGTGCTCGCGCTGCAGGGTGTTGATGCCGACGGAGGAGAGATCGCCGCTGCTGCGCCCGAGGTGCAGGCGCCCGCCCACGTCCTCACCGAGCTTCCGGATCAGGTACTGCTCGCCGGCGTGGAGGCCGCCGCCCACCTTGCTCCGCGTCTCCTCCACGCCTTCCTTCTCCATCTCGCGGAGGGCGCGCAGGATGGCCCCCGCCGTCTCGCGCGGGAGCAGGCCCTGCTCGGTCAGCATCACCGCCTGCGCCTTGTCGAAGGCGTGGAGGGCGTGGAACATGAGGCGCGCGCGCCCCGCGGTGAGGCGCGCCAGATGCGGCATCATCTCCTCGCGCAGGCGGATGCCGGCAGTGCGGAAGCCGCGGTATTCCGAGGACGTTTGCTTCAGCATGGATGAGCCTCCCGGTCACATCGGTGAACGCGACGCCAGCGGCGCGCGCAGACAACGAGAGTACACCAATCGGGAGGTGGGGGGACTGTGCCCGAAGGCACCCATTGCGCACCGGATCGGAGCGGGGGAAACTGCCCGCTTGGGGAGGCCGGCGCCACCTGATGGACTACGCGTTCCTTGTCGACACCTATGCGAGCGAGCGTCTCAAGACTCTCTCGGTGTGGGCGATGTTCGACGATGCCGACCTCGACGTTCGGCCGCACCCGAATCTCGCACGTGACCGCACGTTCCGCGAGCACATGGTTCATCAGTGCCTAAGCGAGGATAAGTGGTTCACGGGAATGCTAGCGATCGACGTCGGCGCGCCGCCGCTCGCCGCCGAGGAGACGCGCTTAGCCTTTATCCGCCGGTACGCCGAGGATTCGGCGAAGCGACTCACCCGGCTCGGGGAGAAGGATGCCGAGTGGTGGAAGCAGAACGTCGCGTTCTTCGACACGATCCACAGCCGCGCGTGGATCATGGTGAGACGCATCGCACACACGGCGCACCATCGCGCGGAGCAGACGACGCTGCTGAGACTCCTGGGCCGTCAGGTCTGGAGCGTATACGGGCCCTCCGTGGACACCGGTGGCCTGCCGGCGAACGGCGCGCGCACGATCTATGCGTATCCGAGCATCGAGGCGCTTATCGCCGGGGAATCGCGCGGAGGGGAAAAGACGGTGTTGCCCGGCCCGGGTTCGCACCCGAGCACGGAGCGCTCGGGGCAGTCGTAGCCGGGCGCCGAGCCCCTCGCCCCTGTGCACAACGAGATCGAGCCGATCATGGCCGCCCAAGCGTGTACGCCGAATGGTGGTCTTGTCGTCATGACCGATGCCTTCCTGCTCACGCATCGCGCCGAGATCGCCGCACTGGCTGTGCGCTACCGACCGCGTTTCGGAATGGGGAGGTTGTTCTGCCGCACGTGAGTAGGTGTCTGCGGGGCGCCATACACCAAACGGTGCGGTTCGGGGACCCGTGCCCCCGCCGACCGCGTGAAGCTCTGTGCCCCACTATCCCGTCCGAGGTATCGCACCTAGCCCCCGCGCCCCCTCGCCAACGTCCACTCAACCGCGCTATTCTCGCCGCGCCGATGTGCACGCACCCCCAGCCTCTTCCGCCCCGAAGCGTGCTGATCTCGAATAGCGGGCGCATCCGATTCATCCCCGTCCCTGTCCTTGGCCGGTGGGCTGTCCCGTCCCTCATGGCCATGTCGCTCGTCATCTTGGTCCTTGGGTTGTTCGGGCCGTTCGCCGCCGGGGCCCAGCAGACAGGTCAGATGCGGCGAATCGGAGTGCTGATGGGGCTTCCCGAGGATCCGTGGTCGGAGGCTCGCCTGGCGGCGTTTCGCAAGGGGCTCAAGACGCTCGGGTGGGAGGAGGGCCGCAACATTCGCCTCGATGTTCGCTGGGCGACGACGTCCGACGCGCCATCGATGGAAAGACTCGCGCGGGAGCTCGTCGCCCTGCAGCCCGATGTCCTGTTGTCACACAACACACCCACTACGTCGACGCTGCTGCGACACACGCGCGCGATTCCCATCGTTTGCGCGGTCGTCTCGGATCCGGTAGGCACCGGGTTCGTCTCGAGCTTTCCCCGGCCAGGCCGCAACGTCACCGGGTTCACCAACATCGAGCCGACGATGGCGGGCAAGTGGCCGGAGCTGCTCACGCCGGCGCGTGACCATCAACGAGATGTTTACCGAGGAGTGCGTATTCTACGAGCCCAAGGGCGCCCACCGTGGCCGCGACGACATTGATCGCGTCGCGGCAGCGATCAAGGCGACTCATCCTGACTTTCGCTGCCGTGTATCTCTTCTTCGACAAGCTACCCTGAGCTACCGCTGATGCGCTAGGCATACCGGTGGGCTAAGGCAATCATGAGTCCGGAAGAGCGTTGGCAGCTGAGTGGGAACGCGGCCGAGTTCTACGAGCGGTACGTGAGGCTCATCATGGAGCCGTGGGTACACTGTCTCGTCGAGGTGGCGGCGCTTCAGCCGGCTGAGCACGTTCTCGACGTGGCCTGCGGGACGGGCTTTGTCGCGCGCTTCGCCGCCCAGCGTGTGGGGGCGGAAGGTCGGGTCGTCGGTGTCGATCTCAACGCAAGCATGATCGAGGCGGCCCGCGCGGCATCAGGTCGTGACCCGGAGACGACGATCGAATGGCGAATCGGCGATGCCGCGACCTTACCGTTCGAGAACCGAGCCTTCGATGTCGTCCTCTGCCAGCAGGGCGTGCAGTTCTTCCCTGATCGGGTCCGGACCCTCCAGGAAATGCGTCGAGTTCTGCGCCCAGGCGGTCGGTTGGCCTTCACGGTGTGGGGCGCCATCGAGAACACGCCCTACTTCGCGGTTCTCGCCGATGCGCTGACACGACACGTAAGCGCCGAGGCGGGATCTATGGTGCGAGCACCCTGCGCGCTCCATGACCATGTGGCGCTGCACGGCCTCGTGGCATCGGCCGGCTTTCGGAATGTGGACGTGCGTCCCACCATCAAGACGATGAAGCTCCCATTGCCGGCGGAGTTCGTCCCCAGCCATCTCGCCGCGCTCCCTATGGCGCAGGAGATTGCTCGGGTAGCTCCCGAACGGCGCGCTGCCCTTCTCGAAGATATGACGCATGCGCTCAGCGTCTATCGGGACCGCGAGCAGTTGACATGTCCCGCGGCTGCTCATGTCGTCACGGCGAATGCCTAGCTTCCCGCGGGCGGAGCTGCTGTCGGCGGCGTGAAGTTAGCCCGTGGGCCTACACGCCCGTAGCGCCATCCTCACCGCGTCTCGCGCGCCCTTGCCTCGTGCCCGCGGGCTGATGATGGGCAGGCCGAGGCCGGCCGCGCGGTATTCCTCGATGCGGGCACGGCATTCACCCGGCGTGCCGACCAGGCCGACGGCCGCGGCCATGGCGTCGGGCACCGCGCGGGCGGCGCCCTCGCGGTCGCCCTTCTGCCATGCGGTCTGGATGGCGCGCGCGGCGTCGGGGAAGCCTGCCTCCGCGAGCAGGCGGTTGTAGCGCGGGAAGAAGCCCGCGTACATGGCCACCGCGGGGCGCATCTGCTCGAGGGCCTCGCGGCGATCTTCCGCGATCACGCAGGGGAGGAGCGAGGTGATGTCCACGTCCTCGGGGCGGCGGCCGGCGCGGCGGGCGCCCGTGGCCACGTGGGCGGCGGCGCGGGCCGGCGCCTCCACCGTGCTCCAGGTGAGGATGAGGCCGTTGCCTAGCTCGCCGCAGACTTCGAGCATGGGCGGGAAGAGCGCGGAGAGATAGATGGGGATCGACCGGCGCAGCGGGGTGAACCAGAAGTCGAAGCGGTCGATGCGTACCGTCTCCCCGCGATAGGACACCTCGCCGTCGCGTAGCAGCGCGCGGATGGCCTCGACGCTCTCGCGCACGCGGGGGATGGGCTTGGCGTAGGGCAGGCCGTGCTCACCCTCCACCTGCACGCGGTGGCTCGATCCGAGCCCTAGCACGAAGCGCCCGTCGGAGAGCGCGTCCACCGTGGCCGCGGCCATGGCGATGGTGGGCACGCTGCGCACGAACACGCTGCTGATGCTGGTGCCGAGGCGGATCCGCGTCGTTGCCGTCGCGCAGGCGGCGAGGATGGCGAACTGGTCGCCGCCGTGCCCTTCCGCGACCCAGGCGGATTCGTAGCCGAGCTCCTCCGCCAGACGCACGCACTCCACGATCTCGGGAGCGGTGAGCCCTCCGCTGATGGCGAGGCCGATGCGCGGGGGAGCCACCGCGCTACGCCATCTTGTAGCGCGCGATCACCGCGGGATCGGGATCGACGCCGAGACCGGGGCCCTGCGGCACCGCGAGCAGGCCGTTCGCCGCGCTGGTGGCGCCGCCGAAGAGGTCGGGCTCCAGCGTGGCGTAGATGCGCTCCACCAGCGGCTCGCGCGGCTGCGCGGCCAGGAAGTGGAGCGTGGCGAGGAGGCCGGGCCCAAAGTAGGGCGAGTGCGGCACCAGCGTGACGCCGGCGGCATCGGCGAGAATGCCCACCTCGCGGAGCGCGGTGACGCCGCCGATCTTGGTGACGCTCGGCTGCGCGTAGGTGACGGCGCCGGCGTCGAACATGTGCTTGAAGTCGATGGGATTGCTCGCGTTCTCGCCCGCGGCGAGGGCGATACCGCCGTCCTGGCGCACGCGCGCCAAGCTCTCCCAGTCCTCCGGCGGCCACACGGGCTCCTCCAGCCAGAGGAGATCGTACGGGCGGAAGCGCCGCGCCATCTCGAGCGCCTCGACGGGCGTCCACGGGCAGTTGGTGTCCACTGTGAGCTTCATCTCGGGCCCGCCGCCCTGGCGCGCTGCGCGCACCGCGGGCTCCGTGATCTCGTGGAGCTTCACGTACTTGTAGCCCTCCTTCACCGCGCCCTCGGTGATGCGCGCCACCACCGACGCGTCGGCGTAGCGGAAGAAGCTCGCGTAGGCGGTGATCTCCGTCCGTGCGCCGCCGCCGAGCAGGCGGTGGAGCGGCAGCCCCGCCGCCTTCCCGGCGAGATCCCACAGGGCGATGTCGATGCCCGAGAGGCCGAAGATCGACGGGCCGCCGCGCCCGAGATTGTGGAAGCGCTTCAGGAGATCGGCGCGCAGCGTGGCGATCTGGGTGGCGTCGCGCCCCACGCAGGCGGGCCCGATGTAGGTATCCAGCGCGGCCTTGGTGGACTCGTTCACCGCGTAGCCGAAGGCCTCGCCCCAGCCGGTGAGTCCCGCGTCAGTGTCCACGCGGACCAGCAGCACGTCCACGGTGTTGAACACGCGGCCGAAGAAGCCCGTGGGTGGGCCGGGTTGGATGAAGGGCAGCTTCACGATGGCGGACTCGACGCGGGTGATCTTCACGAGGCGCACCTCCGGCGCGCATTATCCCGGGCGCCCGCGGCCTTGTCCACCTTCGCGGCGTGTGGCATGGTCCCGCCATGAGGATCAGCTCCGTCGCCATCCACCGCCTCTCCGTGCCCCTGCCGCGCCCGGTGCGCACGGCCATCCACAACCACGCGCATGCCGACACCGTGGCCGTCGAGCTCCGGAGCGACGCGGGCGCCGTGGGCTCGGGCTACTGCTTCGCCTTCGGCGCCAAGCGCGCGGTGGCCCTCGCCGCGCTCGTGGAAGACCTCGCGGTATTTTACGAGGGCAAGGACCCGGCGGCGGTGGTGGCCCACTTCGAGGCGGCGTGGCGCTCCATCAACTTCATCGGGCATTCGGGCCTGGCCATGATCGCGCTCTCCGCGCTCGACACCGCCTGCTGGGACCTGGCCGCGCGCGCGGCGAACCAGCCGCTCTTCCGCTACCTCGGCGGGGCGCGCGCGCGCCTGCCCACCTACGCCTCGTCCGGTCTCTGGATCGACTACTCGGTGGGCCAGCTCCTCGCCGAGGCGGAGAAGTTCCAGGCCCAGGGCCATCGCGCCATGAAGATGCGTGTGGGCGGCCCCGACCCGCGCGTGGACGTGGAGCGCGCCCGGCTCCTGCGCGAGGCCATCGGCCCCGATGTCAAGCTCCTCGCCGACGTGAATCAGGGTTGGGACGAGCCGACCGCCATCCGCTGGGGCCGGGAGCTGGAAGCGGCCGCCGATCTCTACTGGCTGGAAGAGCCGGTGCCGTACGAGGACCTCGAAGGCTGCGCCCGCATCAGCGCCGCGCTCACCATGCGCATCGCCACCGGCGAGTCCGACTACGGGAGCCTCGGCATGAAACGTCACCTCGACGCGCGCGCCGCGGACGTGCTGATGCCCGATCTCCAGCGCATGGGCGGCGTCACGGAGTATCGGCGCGCCGGCGAGCTCTGCCGCGCGTACGGCCAGCCCGTGTCCTCGCACCTCTTCATGGAGGCTTCCTGCCACGTGCTCGCGGCCGCCCCCAACGCCCTCATCCTCGAGCACATGGACTGGTGGCAGCCACTTTTCACCGAGCCGCTTCGCATCGAGAACGGCGAGGTAGTTGTGCCGGAGCGCCCGGGCATCGGCGTGGAGCTGGACCCGAAGGCGCTGGCGCGCTTCAAGGCCTGAGCGTAGACTCTCCTCAAGGTCCGCAGTACCACCGGTTCCCCGGCAGAGGAGGCTCACATGCCGGTTCTCCGGATCTAGAGGCCCTCGAACGAAGCCCCCGCACGGTCGGGTCACGACCGGTGGGGGCTTCTCGCTTTCCAGGAGGTGCGCCATGAGCGTGATCGCGATATCCGAGAGCCTGGGCAGTCTGGGGATCGAGATCGGCCGCGCGGTGGCCGAGCGGCTCGGCTACGAGTTCGCCGAGCGCGACCTCATCAGCAAGGCGGCCGATCGGTATGGTGCCGATGTCACGCGCCTGAGCCATGCCGCCGAGGAGCGCCCGACGCTGCTCGAGCGCTTCAACGCCGAGCAGCATCGGTTCGCGCACTACGTCGACGCGACCGTTCACGAGATGGCGGCGCGCGACAACTTCGTGATCGTGGGGCTGGCGTCCACGTTGATCCTGGCGAATGCGCCCCACACGCTTCGCGTGCGCATCACCGCCGCCGAGCCCGTGCGGGCCGAGCGGCTCTCCCGCCAGCTCGGACTCGCTCCCGTTCAGGCCGTGGCCCGGGTGCACGAGTCCGACCGGGAGCGCTCGGGGCGCGTCCGGTTCCTCTATCACGTCCACTGGGAGGATCCGCTGCTCTACGACTTCGTCATGAACACCGAGCGGGCTGACATCGAGGAGTGCGCCCGGCTGCTGGAGCAGATGCTGACGCACGATCGCTTCCGCTCGACGGTCACCTCGCGGCGCGACATGACGGACCGGAGCCTGGTCGCGCAGTCCTACGCGGTGCTCCTGGCCGATCCGGTCACGCGGGAGCGGCGGCTCACCGTGCAGAGCGAGGACGCCGTGCTCAGCATCGGCGGCCGCGTGGAGGAATGGTCGGTGCGGAAGGCGGTGCAGCGGGCGCTCGGGATGATCCCCGGCGTGCGCGAGATTCGCTTCCTGACCCCCGCCGCGATCGACGGCGAGGGCGGCGGCGGGGACGCGGGGCAGAATCTCTACGGCGCCTCGCGGCGCTGGGGAGGCTTCGGCCCGACCGTGTGAGCGCGAGGGGCAGACTCGGCGCCTGGGTCCGTGTAATACTCGACGGGCCTGGGCGCTATGAGTCCCCAACAACGACTGGCGAAAGTCGCCCGCCTCATCCTGGCCGTCGCTGCATGTGCCCTGGTCTCCCTTCCCGTCGTCGGCGCGCAGCCCGCGTCGAAGGTCGCGCGACTCGGCTTTCTCTCGAGCGCGTCTCCCGCCGCGACGAGGCATTTCGTCGAAGCCCTG
>DASTYT010000045.1 GCA_035764725.1 Candidatus Methylomirabilota bacterium
TCGGGCCCCCTTGACTTCACTCGCTCGGCCGGTATCCTGGTAAGGCTTCTCGGGCCGAAGTGGCGGAATTGGCAGACGCGCATGATTCAGGGTCATGTGCCCGCAAGGGTGTGGGGGTTCGAGTCCCCCCTTCGGCACCACTGAAAATCGACCAAGCCCCGCGCGTCGCCCCCCATCCTACCCCAGAGCCGCCGACGGGCGCGCGGCCCCGTCGGGAGGAACTATGAGCCTACCGACGCGTCGCGGCGCGCCTTCCACAGCTCCACGACCACCGGAATCAGCGAGAGCACGATGACCGCGATCACGACGACGTGGATGTAGCGCGAGATGTTCGGGATCAGCGTGCCGAGCAGATACCCCGCCCATGTCATGCTGACCACCCAGCCAATCCCGCCGAACACGTTGTAGAACAGGAACCGGCGATACTCCATCTGCCCGATCCCCGCCACCACTGGGGCGAACGTGCGAATGAGCGGGATGAAGCGCGCGAGCACGATGGTCTTGCCGCCGTACTTCTCGTAGAACACGCGGGTGCGGAGGAGGTGTTTGCGACTGAACAGCAGGGACTCCTCCTTCGTGAACAGGCGCGGGCCCGCGCGGTAGCCGATCGCATAGCCCACGCTGTCACCGATGATGGCGGCGGCGATGAGCAGCACGTTCAGCAGCCAGATGTCGAGCGCCCCGGCGGCGGCGAGCAGCCCGGCGGTGATCAGCAGCGAGTCACCAGGGAGGAAGAAGCCGACGAGGAGCCCGGTCTCGCAGAACACGATGGCCACCAGCAGGACGTAGCCGCCCCAGCGAATGAGGTCGGCCAGCGACAGGCTGCCGTCGAGGAGGCCGTGAATGAGCTCCACGCGTTTCTAGACCAGCTCCGCCAGGGTGACCCGCCGCCCCAGCGTCGAGGAGCGCTGCGCCGCTTCCGCCACCGCGAGCGCGGTGAGCCCGGCCGCGACGTCAACCGGCGGCGCGCTTCCGTCGCGCGCAGCGGCGAGGAACAGCTCGAGTTCGCGGCGGAGCGGCTCTGCGCCGGTCGCCTTGAACGACTGGATCCGGCCCTCGGGCGCCTGCCAGCCGCCCTCGCCCGCGACGTGGCGGTTCTCGTGCACCGCCACTTCGGACGAGCCGAAGTCGGCGGCGAGAGTCGCCCGCTCCCCCACGATCACGCAGTCGCGATACGTGCCCGGCGCGAAGTAGCCGGCCTCGACGAAGGCGGAAACTGCCCCGTACTCCACCGCGCTGAAGGAGAGATCGTCCATCCCTCGCCCCAGGTGGTCGCGCAGCGTCGCCGTCACCGCAGTGGGCGCCGCGCCGAGCAGGTAGGCGAAGAGATCGAAGTAGTGGATGGCGTCGGTCTGGGTCACCCCCACGTCGGTGCGCGGGCGCTTGAACCCCGCGAAGCGGCCGGTCGCGTAGCGCACCGGCCCCACTTCGCCGCTCGCGAGCCGCTCCCGCAGCGCCTCGGTGACGGGGTGGAAGCGGAAGATATGACCGACCTGGAGCACACGGCCGGTTGCGCACACGAGGTCGGCGAGCTCGCGGCCCTGGGCCAGCGTGAGCGTCAGGGGCTTCTCGACGAAGCAGTGCCGGCCCGCGCGGAGACAGGCGCCGGCAACCGCCAAATGGCTGTCGGCGGGCGTCACCAGATCGACCGCGTCGACGTGCGGCAGCGCCGCGCGATAGTCGGCCACCGCCCGTGCGGGCGCGACGCCCGCCTTCACCGCGAAGGCGCGCCGCTCCTCGGCGAGATCGGCGACCCATAGCTCGACGCCGAGCTCGGTGAGCACACGCAGGTGCTTCTCGCCCCAGCGGCCCAGCCCGATGAGCAGGACGCGCATCAGCGAGGGGCTCCGGCGCCGCCCAGATCCTCCGCGACCTCGTAATGCAGCAGGCGGTCCTTCATCCAGCGGACCACCATCAGATCGACCGACGCGCGAAACGCGCGGTTGCCGATCCCGTACTTCGACTTCCCGAAGCGGCGCGGCCGGTGATTGACCGGCACTTCGAGCACCCGGTACCCGCGCATCTTGAGGAGGGTCGGGATGAAGCGGTGGAAGCCGCGGTAGAGCGCGAGGTCGCGCAGGCACTCGCGGCGAAAGGCGCGGAAGGTGCAGCCACTGTCCTGGATGGCCTCGTCGCTGAGCGCGTTGCGCACGCGGTTGGCGATGCGCGAGGAGAGGCGGCGCACCAGGGAGTCGCCAGCCGCGCGGTTCACGCGCCAGCCCGTCACCGCGTCCCACTGCTCGAGATATTTGAGCATGCCGGGAATGTCGTGCGGGTCGTTCTGCAGGTCGGCGTCCATGCTCACCACGTAGCGGCCGCGCGCGGTCTTGAAGCCGGCGTCGGTGGCCGCGGTCTCGCCCGCGTTCGCCTTGAGCCGCACCAGGCGCACCCGCGGGTCCTCGTCGCGGAACGCGCGGATGACCTCCGCGCTCCGATCGCGGCTGCCGTCGTCCACGAAGATCACCTCGTAGGCGAGCCCGGTGGGGGCGAGCACGTCGCGGATCTCGGGCCAGAGCAGCGGGAGATTCTCCTCCTCGTTGTAGACAGGAATGACGATGGACAGGTCAGGGGCCGTCATCTGGCTCACGGGCGGTGAAGCGCGCCAGGCTAGACGCGCTCGGTCCGTGGACCGGGGCCCGGCGGCGCGGGGGGCTCGCCCCGCCATTCCGGCACGAGGGACTGGGGCAACCGGAGGCGGTCGAGCACGCGGGCCAGCGTATGGTCGATGATCTCGTCGATCTGCTTCGGACGAGTGTAGAAGGCGGGCATGGGCGGCAGGATCACCGCCCCCATCTCGGCGAGCTGGGTCAGCAGTCGCAGATGCCCCAGATGGAGAGGCGTCTCGCGCACCACAAGGATGAGCGGTCGGCCTTCCTTCAGCGTGACGTCGGCGGCCCGGGCCATCAAGGTATCGCTGAAGCAATGCGCGACCGCGGATGCCGACTTGATGCTGCAGGGGGCAATCACCATCCCGTCGGTCTTGAACGAGCCCGATGCGAGCGCGGCCCCGATGTCCTTGTCGCTGTACTTGCGCGTCGCGAGGGCCTCGACGTCGCGCACCGCCCACTCGGTTTCCTCGGCGATGGTGCGCCGCCCGGCATCGGAGATGACGAGATGGGTCTCGAGTTCGGGCACGGCGCGCAGCAGCTCCAGGAAGCGGATGCCGTAGATCACGCCGGAGGCGCCGCTGATACCGACGACGAGGCGTCTCATAGGCGGAACCGCTTGCGGAACACCTCGTCCCGCGTCTTCTGATAGAGGATCTCCCACTCCGCGCTGCCCTCGGGCGCGGGACGCGAGTACGTGGAGAGGGTGCGGCGCACCTCCTGGTCGATCGACTCCTCGAGCTTGACCTCGTCCTCCAGCACCCGGAACACCTCGGTGCGGAGCTGCCCGCGCACCTTGTCGTCCTCGAGCCCGCGCGCCGACACCGCCTCGGTGGCGGAGAGGTCCGCGACGATGCGGTCGGCGAGCGAGAAGAGGCGCTCGCGGCTCATGCGCGTCACAGCACAAACCCCCGGTCCTTGGCGAGCTTGCCCTTCACGAGCGAGAAGATGCGCTTGTAGTCCGACGCCGAGTCGCGGATCTCCTTGGCGTGGTCCATGAGGAGCGCACGGGCATCGGCGTCCAGCTTTTCCTCGGCGTGAAGGTTCTCCGACAGGATGCGCCGGATCACCTCGAGGGCCCGGCTCTCGTCACGGACCTCGACGAGCTTGCGCGTGGTCAGCCGTCGCACCACCGCCTCGGCCATCCGTCCAGCCAGTTCGTCCCGTCTCGGCATAGCGAAATCAGGGTACACGCCGCCGAGGGGGGGTGTCAACTCAAATGGCCGGAATATCGGAAGAAATCCTCGCCTCCGCCGGGCAGAAGCAGACGAAAACAGGAACCTTTCCCGGGCTCGCTGCTGACCTCGATCCGCCCCCCTTGCGCCTCGGCGAGGGCCCGGACCAGGCTGAGCCCCAGGCCCAGTCCCCGGACGCTCGCCGTCTCGGGATTGGCGATGCGCACGTACTTGTCGAAGACGCGGGGCAGCGCCTCCGCGGCGATCCCCACCCCCTGGTCCTCGACCGCCAGCTCGACGAGACCACCCGGCCCCGCGCACGCGCTCACCCGGACCTCGCCGCCCCGCGGCGAGTACTTCACGGCATTGGAGAGGAGGTTCTGGAGCATCCGGTCGAGCGCGTCGGGGTCGGCATGAAGGGGCGGCAGCGGGGAAGCCGCCCGCCAGAGGAACCGGTGCCCCCCGTGCACGCCCGCGAAGAGCTCGATCTGCCGCTCCACGTGCGCGGCGAGGTCGACCCGCTCGCGGTTGAGGACCGGCGCGACCCCGACCTCGATGCGCGAGAGGTCGAGCAGCTCGGTGACGATGCGTCCCAGCCGCCGGCTCTCCGCGTGGATGTGGCCCAGGAAGCGCCGGGCGCGCTCGGGTGACACGGGGCGGGAGAGCAGGAGCTCCGAGAAGCCCTCGAGCGCGGTGATCGGCGTGCGGAGCTCGTGCGAGACGACGGAGATGAACTCGGACTTCGCCCGATCGATCTCGCGCTGGCGGTCGGTGGCGGCGGCGACCCGTTCCTCGAGCTCGGCGGCGAAGCGGCGCTGGCGCAGTGTGAGCCGCGCGTTCTCCACGCCGAGGCCGAGGTGGAGCGCCATCTCCGTCGCGGCGCGCGCCGTGGCCTCCGGCACCTCCCCCCGCCACTCCACCGCGAGCACGCCCCGCGATCCGGCGCCCGCGTCCAGTGGCAGCGCCATCGCGCGCCGCGGCGAAGGCGAGACATCCGCTAGGGTCATACGCGGATCCGTGGCGAGGTCGCGGCTGCGCAGGCTCTGTCCCGACGTCAAGCACCACGCGGCGGCGGAGCGCGTGGCCAGCGCGGCGCCACGCGGCGCGCTCGCCACCGCCGGCGGGCCCTCGGGCGAGTCCACCACGAGACCGACGGTGCGCGCCCCCAGGCAGTCGCGGACCACATGGACAACCAAGTCCAGCCGCGCCGCCATCGGCTCGTCCGCGGCCAGCCTCCGCTGAATCTCGAGCAGCGCGTCGAGCCGGCGGGCCCCCGCGAAGGCCTGGTCGCGCACATGGCCGGCCACCGCCCCCAGCACCGCGGGCGTCACCAGGGACACCAGCCCGTCCACCGCGCCGCCCGTCAATCCGACGCGCTCGATCGCGGGCAGCACGAGCGGCGCCTGGAGAAAGCCGGCCATGAGCCCCACGAAGGCGCCGGCCTGCGCACCCGCGGTGAGTGCCGCCCACACGGGCGGCACGAGGAACAGGTGGCGGACCGGGGACACCGGCGCCCCGCCTTCCCAGAGCATGGCGGCGGTGAGGGCGACGAGGAGGGCGAGCGGAGCGACTACCACACGATGAGGGTCCGGTACGCGGCGAAGAAGGCCACGGACGCGCAGTAGCCCGGGACCAGGCTGCCGCTCCACGCGCGCAGCACCGCCGTAGCCACGCCCAGCGCGGCCAGATAGAAGATCGCGCCGGCGCGCGCCTCTGCGGTATGCGGCAGCGCCGGGTCGAGCAGATAGCGCACGAGGCTCAGGCCGGTCGACGTGGCGGCGGCGCCCCAGAGGCCCCACTGGCGCCACCAGTGGGAGAAGAGGGCCCCGCGGAACAGCCACTCGGCCGACAGCGCGTTGGCCCCCATGTCGTAGGCCACCGCGGCCGCATAGGCGCTCACCCCCGCCACGCTCACTGCGTAGCCGAACGTGAGCGACGCGGTGATGAGGAGATGCGCGCCGAGGAACGCGCCCACTGCGAGGCCTATGGTGAGGCTGCCCGGCCGAACGGGCTCGAGCGCGCCGATGCGCGAGAGGATCGGATATCGCCGACACTCCCGCAGCAGCACGAGCGGCGTCGCGGCGAGCAGCAGCCCGCCCCAAGGAGCGAGCCGGCCGAGGAGGAAACCGGCCAGCAGCATGGCCGCCACCCGGAGCGCGCTGCCCGCCCACGCGCCCTGCCCCGCCAGCGCGATCACGAAGCCCTGCGCGATGAATCCGCCGTGCACGCCGGCGCCCTCGAAGGCCACGCCGAGGTCCGCCAGGGCCCCGCCCTGCAGGACGAGGAGCCGCCCCGTGCCGACCACCGCGAGCATGATCGCGCTCACCGCGACGAACGGCCGCCACACCGCGGCGGGGGCGCGCCGGCGGGTGGCCTCAAACGGCGCGGTCAGCAGATCCATGGGCCGGCAGATCCAGGAAGAGAGCGACCAGCTCGCCGTCGAGCGTGCGGCCGGCCTCGCGGCGTAGCCGGTCGACGACCACCGCGTGCGCGAGGCCCGGGCGATAGGGGCGATCCGACGTGAGCGCGTCGTAGACGTCCACCACCGCCACGATGCGCGCGCCGAGGGGGATGGCAAGGCCGCGCAGCCCGTCGGGATAGCCGCTCCCGTCGAAGCGCTCGTGGTGATGGCGGACGATCAGCATGCCGTCAGCGAAGAACTCGAGCGGCGCCAGGATCTGCGCGCCGGTGAGCGGGTGCTGACGCATGAGCGCCCACTCCTCGTCGGTGAGCGGGCCCGGCTTGCGCAGCACGCCCTCGGGCACGCCGATCTTACCAAGATCGTGGAGGCGCCCGGCCTGGGCCACGACGTCGGCGGCCGAGGCGGGAAGCCCCGCGGCCAGCGCGAGCCCCCGCGCGAGGGACGCGACCCGCTCCGAGTGGCCGCGCGTGTAGCGATCGCGCGCCTCCAGCGCATGGGCGAGGGCGAGAAGGCTCGCGAGGAACGCCTTCTCCATGCGCCAGTACGTCTTCTTGAGGTCGGCGGCGTAGCGCAACGACTGGCGATGCGCGTGGCGGAGGCGCGTGTTCGCGTGCTTCAGCTCGCGCTCCCGCTCCTGCCACACCTCGCAGACGGCCTTGAGGTCTCGAGCGTAGGCGAGGGCCTGGGAGAGGGCTACGTCTGCGGCCATAGCGTGGCCTCCGGGAGCAGCGATCGAACCAGGGTGAACAGCGCGAGCGGCGAGAAGGGCTTGGTGAGGTAGTCGTTGGCGCCGGCAGCGAGCCCGCGCGCGCGGTCGGCCTCCTGCCCCGCCGCCGTCAGCATGACGACCCGCACGCCCGCCAGCGTGGGATCCTCCCGCAGCCGGCGGCAGACCTCGAACCCGTCGAGGCGGGGCATCTGCACGTCGAGGAAGATGAGATCGGGCCGGGTGGCGCGCGCGCGCTCGAGCGCCTCCACGCCGTCGGCGGCCTCGATCACCGCAATGCGCTCGTCTTCCAGGGTGAAGCGAACGAGCTCGAGGATGGTGGGCTCGTCGTCCACCACGAGAATGGTCGGCATGCCCGCTCGTAGAGCGAGCGGCATGCCAGGAGAGACGGCGCCGTCAGATCAAGGCGTTGCGCGACGCGACGGCGGGGCGCTGCCTTGTGGCCTGGGCAGCGTGCTGCGCGCGGTGCCCTGTGCTCTGGGCACCGGCTCGGGGCGGCCTAGCCGGTGGCGACTCGGTCCGCCACCAGGATGCGGGCGAGGGCGCGCTCGAGCGCGGCGAGGGCGCGGTTGAAGTCGATCTCGCCGCCGTCCCGACCTTCCGGATGACGCCCCGCGAGCCGCGTCTCTGCGCGCTGTCGCGCCCGCTCGGCCCGGGCACGGTCGATCTCCCCGGGCGCCTCGGCGACCTCGGCGAGAATAATCATGCGCTCCGGCTGCACCTCGGCGAAGCCGCCCATCACCGCGAGGTGCTTCTCGTCACGGCCGGTGCGATACGTGACCGCGCCGTTGCCGAGCGTGGTGAGGAGGGCGGCGTGGCCGGGCAGCACGCCGAAGTAGCCCTCGCTGCCGGGCGCCACCACTTCGTCCACGTCCAGGGACACGAGCATCCGGGACGGCGTGGCGAGCTCGAGCTTCACTACCGCGAGCCCTCGCGCATCTTCTTGGCCTTCTCCACCGCCTCCTCGATGCCGCCCACCATGTAGAAGGCCTGCTCGGGAAGATCGTCGTGCTTGCCCTCGACGACCTCTTTGAAGCCGCGAACGGTATCGGCCAGCTTCACGTAGCGGCCGGGCTGGCCGGTGAACACCTCGGCGACGTGGAAGGGCTGCGAGAGGAACCGCTGGAGCTTGCGCGCGCGGGCCACCGTGAGCTTGTCCTCGTCGGAGAGCTCCTCCATGCCGAGGATGGCGATGATGTCCTGGAGGTCCTTGTAGCGCTGGAGAATCCCCTGCACCGCGCGGGCGGTCTGGTAGTGCTCCTGCCCGATGATGATGGGGTCGAGGATGCGAGAGGTCGAGGCCAGCGGATCCACCGCGGGGTAGATGCCCAGCTCGGTGAGCTGGCGCGAGAGCACGGTGGTGGCGTCGAGGTGCGCGAACGCGGTGGCCGGCGCGGGATCGGTGATGTCGTCGGCGGGGACGTAGATCGCCTGCACCGAGGTGATCGAGCCTTTCTTGGTGGAGCAGATGCGCTCCTGGAGCGCGCCCATCTCGGTGCCCAGCGTCGGCTGATAGCCGACGGCGGAGGGCATGCGGCCCAGCAGCGCGGAGACTTCCGAGCCGGCCTGGGTGAAGCGGAAGATGTTGTCGATGAAGAGGAGCACGTCCTGCCCCTCCTCGTCGCGGAAGTACTCGGCGGAGGTGACC
>DASTYT010000046.1 GCA_035764725.1 Candidatus Methylomirabilota bacterium
CCGCCACCGCCGCCGGCACCACCGCCGCCGCCGCCAGCACCACCGCCACCGCCGCCACCGCCCTTGGCAATGAGGGTCATTCCATCTGGCAAGGCGGTTCCGTCCGATGACCGAATTACCGTCCGGTCCTTCTTTGACTCAGTAGTAAATGCGAGCGCGCTTATCGCGGCTAGGGGAATGACCGCGCCGAATGCAAAGAGAACCGCCAAGATAAGTGGAAGGATGACGCGCGCTGTGGGACGCATCGGCGGAGGACTCGTGCAATCGTTGTGCCTCCGGCGTCGACGAGCCGCAGTGCCCACGAGATGCGACCAGAGGCGCGGTCTGCTCGCGGTGGGGGAGGGGAGCGGAGCCTGTCACGTCTTCGAAACGCTCTGAACCTCCACCACCGACAGGTGACTGGCAGGACGCGTGGTTCAGTCAGATCCAGATATCATTCGCGGCAGTCCGCCCCCCACCCTCGTGACCTGTATTGAGGACCCCGCGAGGCTCGATGAGGAGTAACTTGACCTCCCTCTCCGCATACGGCTTGTGCTCGAGGCCCTTTGCGACGACGAACATCTCTCCCGCCGAAACGTGGACGGCGCCATCCCGAAAATCGATCCGGAGATCACCTTCCAGGACGATGAACGTCTCATCGGTATCTTTGTGGTCGTGCCAGATGAAGTCGCCTTGCAGCTTCACGACCTTGAACTGGTAGTCGTTCATCTCGGCGATGACCTTGGGCTGCCATTGCTCGTTGAACAGCCCGAACTTCTGGCGAAAGTTGATCGATTTGTAGTCCACGTGGTTCCTCCATCATCCTGCTAGCGTCCGAGGTCGATGCCGAACCGTGAACCGACGACCGCGCTCATTCGATGAGCTGATCGGCCCGGATCAAGAGCGACTGAGAGCCTTCGCGGTCTTGAGGTTGATGATGAGCTCAAACTTCGTCGGCTGCTCCACGGGGAGGTCGCCAGGCTTGGCGCCTCTGAGGATCCGGTCGACAAAGAAAATGATCCGTGCCCGGTGAGCCAGGAACATTCCGTCGGGAGGTACCGAGAGAGCTTGCACGCGCTCACGGGTCATCGCCGAGAACGCACCCTGAAGCTCTTGCGGGTCCTGCACGGGCATCGCATGAAGCTGTACCTTGAGGCGCTGCGCTGCGTCTTCGATCACCTTCAAACTCGGTCCGTGTATCGGGTTGGCGGGGTTCCAGAGGACGGCAATCCGACCGGCTTCGGGTACTGCCTCCTTGAGGATCTCCAGACGTTTCGCGTTCAGCTCCACACCTGCAAGGTGTGTCCAACCCGTGATATTGCCCCCAGGCCGAGCCAGGCGACCGACAAGTCCACTCCCGACGGGGTCGGCGACAAATCCGATGACGATTGGTATCGTCGTGGTGGCTCGCTTGGCCGCCAGCGCGGATGGCGTTGTCGAGGCGAAGATAATGTCAACCTTGACGCTCACCAGGTCCGCCGCAAGCTCGGCGAGGAGATCGTGTCGCCCGTTGGCGTGTCGAACCTCCATGACCAGGTTCTGCCCGTCGATCCCACCCCGCTCGCGAAGCCCGCGACGGAACGCCTCCACGTGCGGCGTGCCGGGGGCCGCCGATCCGAATTCGAGATAGCCGACACGGGCTATCCTTGGGGCCACTTGTGCCTCAGAGGCAGGTCCGGTACCGAATACGGCGAGAACGACGACAGCGACTGCCGCCAACGTCTTGTGGGCTGGGCCAGTCATATCGTCAGAGCGCGCCTCCTCGTCCCTTGGCTAGGCTGCCTTCCCTCTGAGGGCGCGCCGACTATAGCGCGCCCAATCGCGGGCCAGCAACGCTTGGCCGTCACAGCGGAGACGGGGACGGGGGTAGGTCGGACTCTCAGTGCGTAGGTGAGACGGTCCCGCTCTCAGCCCCGACGCCCTAGCACCCAGGCTCGCACTCTTCCGCTCCCCCAGATGGGCGGGGGTGTGAAGGCGGCGAGGCCGGTGTGCTCGGCGAGCGCGCGAATCAGCGTGCGCAGATCGCCCTGGGCGCCCGGATCGTGCAAGCGAAGCGAGAGCGCGGCGGAAGCCAGGCGAGCCGCCGCCGAGAGCAGGAACAGGACGTGGAGGTTGGTCCACGGCTCTCCGGCCAGCTCGAAGTGCGAAGGGATGTGGCTGGCGAGCTGACCGGCCAGCACCGACGCCGCGCCGAAGCCAAGGCCTCCGGCGGTGGCGAAGGCGCCGACGTAGAAAGGCCGCGACACCCGAGGAGCGAGGCCGATGGTGAGATCGAAGGCCGCGATGCCGTGACCTGCCCACAGAAAACCGGCGAGCACCGCATCGAAGGCGATCAGCCATAGGTGGTCGGGCGTGATGAAGAACCACGTGAGCGGGGATGACGCAATGCCGAAGGAGCAGAAGACCAGCACCGGTCCCGCGCCCACTCGGTCCACCGCGTAGCCCCAAAGCCCGGCCGAGACGATGCGCAGCGCGGCCACCCCGACGCCGTGGGCCGCCACAACCAGGAAGCCGGTGTGAAGGTTCGTCAGCATGTGGTAGGCGAAGAAGCTGGCCGAGATGCCTATGGCCGCGTTCCAGGCGACGAGATAGCCGAGGAACGGGAGGATCTGCCGGTCGCCGAGCGCGAACCGGAGCGCCTGCCGGGCGGACATGCCGGGCTCGGCGGGCCCGAGGGGCTCGTGCTGACGCCGCATCAGCACCACGCTGGCCACGCCGGCGAGGCAGGCGACAAAGGTGAGCGCGCACAGGGCAGCGCCGGTCCATCCGATGAGGGCAAGGCGGTCGAGCAGGACGGCGGCCCCGAGCGAGGTCAGTGTGCCCGCGACGCTGATGTAGATGGTCCGCCGGCCGACGAAGCGGCCACGGATGCGGTCCGGCACCAGGTCGCCCATCCAGGCCACCCACGCGCTGTTGCCGACCACGCTGAACATCGTGCTGACGGCCACGATGACCATGAAGAGGTGGAGCTTCGTCGACGCATCCACGGCGAGTGTCGGGAGGGCGAGCAGAGGCAGGAAGGTGAGTCGCGAGATGCCGACGGCCCAGAGCGTGACGGCCTTGCGGCTGCGCGTGCCGGTCAGCCACGCCGCGGGCAGGCTCACGACCTGAGCGCCCAGCGGGAGGGCGCCGAGGAAGCCGATCACCGCCGCGCTCGCGCCGAGGTACAGCGCCCAGCCGACGATCACGGCCCCGCTGGCGCAGGCCGCGAAGACCTCGGCGGAGGCGCCCTCCGCGACGGCGGCGTTGAGCGAGCGGCGGAGGGGGCGGGCCGGCGCGGGAGTCCGGGCCGCCGTCCGATCGGATCGCGGCGAGCCGGTGAGGGCAGGGCTGGAGCCGGGAAGCGGTTCGCCGGGCTGGGGGACCGAGAAGGCCGAAGCGATGCGAGCGAGCGACGCGAGAACGATGGAGGCGCGGAGTGTCTTCACGACTGCAGAACGCTATGCACGTCCTGGGCCAGGCGCGTAGCGTGGGATTTCGCGGAGAAGCTTGTGGCTCGCCTAGATCGGGAATCCTGACCCGACGATCGTTGTCAACGCGTTGACGTAGGTGGGCGGTGCGTGGGGCCCAGGGCGGTCAGTCCTTCGGTTTCTGTCTGAGCACCGTGATGATCGCCCCTCCGATCACTACCGCGGAGGCGAGGCTCGCCAGGGCCAGCAATCGCGCGCCGCGCATCACCCCGCGCTGCAGCTGCTCGAACTGACTCAACTCGATGCGGATCTTCAGATTGCCGGTCTTGACCGAATAGATTCCGCGACGGACTTCCTTGGGCAGGTCGGCGAACAGCTCCGCATATTGCGTGACGATCTTGAGGGCGCGCTTCCCCACGGCGCGCGGCGACAGCTGGTCGGTCACGACCTCCTGAAGGGTGGGCTGGATTGCGACCATGATGTCGAAATCTGGGTCGAGCTTCTTGAAGGCTCCTTCGAGCGAGACGAACACCTTGAGGAGCATGGCCTGATCCGGCGGCATGGACAGATTGTTGTCCCGGACCAGGCTCAACAGGGCTCCGACCATGGCCGACAGATCGGTGAGGCCCATCGATTTGCCGGCATACTCACCTAGAAAGTCGGCGACGGCGGCCGTCAACTCTCCGGGGTCGTCTCCCTCTCGGCCCGCCCACTGCAGGAGAATCTCGCAGAGACCCTCGGCGTCGTTCTCGAACATGGCCTGCAGCAGCTTCAGGATCTGCTGTCGCCTGACCTCGGAGACGCGGCCCATCATGCCGAAGTCGACGAACGCGATCCGCCCACCCGGCAAGATGAAGAAATTCCCCGGGTGCGGATCGGCGTGGAACAACCCGTCGACCATGATCATCTTGAGCACCGCGCTCGCCCCCCTCTGGGCGATGCGCTTGCGGTCCATTCCGGCCGCATCGAGGGCTTCCAGGTTCACGCCCGGGATGCCGTCCACGAATTCCTGGACGTTGATGCGCTCCCGCGTCCATTCCCAGTAGATCTTGGGAATCACGATCTGCGGATTGCCTTCGAAATTGGCCGCCACCTGCTCGGCGTTCTGTCCTTCCGTGACGAAGTTGAGCTCGTTCCCGAGCGACTTTGCGAATTGCCGGACGACCTTCTGCGGATGATAGGCGGCGAGCTCCGGGACATGCTTTTCCGCGAGCGCCGCGAGATGCGCGAGCAAGCGCATGTCCGCGTCGATCCTCGGTCGGACCCCGGGGCGCTGGATCTTGAGCACCACGTCGGTCCCATCCTTCAACGTCGCCCGGTGAACCTGGGCTACCGACGCGGCGGCGACCGGTGTGGGGTCGACCTCGTCGAACAGCTCTTCGAGGGGTGCTCCCAGATCGTGTTCGACCTGCTGGCGGATCTCTTTGAAATCGACCCGGGGGGCGTGCGCCTGGAGCTTCTCGAACTCCGTGATCCACTCGGGTCCGAACAAGTCCGGGCGCGTGGCAAGGATCTGGCCGAGCTTGATGAAGGTCGGCCCGAGCGTCTCGAAGGCCCAGCGGACACGCTGGGGGCGATCGAGGTGGGCGAGGTCCTCGCCGCCCTTCCACCCCATGAACCTGCTGGTGCGCTCGGCCAGGTCCTCGAGGCCCATCTGCTTGAAGAGGTCCCCGAACCCGACGATCGTGAAGACCCGGATGATCTCCTGCAATCGACCCAGATCGGAAATCCTGGCTTCCGACGTCATCGTCCACCTCACAGGGGCGTGCGCCCCACTGCCGGACCCCGGACCTGACGTGCCCCGAGGCTGGGCGACGGGCCGTCGCGGTCCGCCGTGAGCGTGCCGTTCAGCGCTTCTTGGAGCTGCGGGGCTTGCCCGTGCCGGCCAGCTTCTGGACGGTCGCGGTCAACGTCTCGACTCGCTTGGCGAGCGCCTGGAGCTCCCGGTTCGCGGACACGCCGACCTGGGTCAACGCGCGTCCCATCTCGTTCACCTTCGATTCGGCGACCTTGCGGGTACGCGACTCGAGGCCCTTCCCTTCCTTGACCAGGGCATTGAACACCCTCGCTCCCTCTTCCTGCGTCTTCGAAAACGCGCCCAGGCCCGCGAGCCAGATCTGCTGTGCCGAATCGCGGACCATCGACGCCAACTGATCGCTTCCGCGCTCCGCGCTCGCCTTCCGCTTCTTCGCCATGTTTGACTCCTTTGCTCGAGAGTGCTGCTGGACGAGTCCGGGCAACCGGCCTAGAGGGTACACACCCAGCGGCTAGCTTCCCCCACGTACAGCGCCGACACCCGGGTGTCAAGGGCTTTTCTCCACGTCACGCTCGCTTCCCGCGCAGTCCCCTGACTTCCTGCATGACGAGCTGGACGCCGTTGGTTGAGGTCCAGTACAGGACCATGCCGGCGGGAAACGTGTAGAAGAGGAGGAAGAACGCCAGCGTCATGGCCATGAGCGTGCGGCGCTGGCGGCGCTCGAGGCTCGGCGTGAGGACGGGCGAGCGGAACCGCAGGAGCGTCGCCAGCGAGACGGCGCTCATCAGGAACGGCAAGAGATTCAGGTAGCACCCGAAGAAGGGCGCGCAGAGAGGCAGCGGGAGCAGGTGGTCCGGCTGCGAGAGATCTGAGATCCAGAGGAAGGACACGCGGTAGAGATCGAAATCCTCCGCCAGCATGTCGAAGACGGCGATGAATACGGGCAGCTGGATGGCGACGCCGAGGAGGCTCTTCAGCGTATACAGCGGGTGCACGCCCGCCGCGCGATAGAGCGCCCAGATCCGCCGTGTTTGCTCCTCGCCACGATGCGCCGCGCGGATCGCGTCGATGCTGGGCTGAAGCCGCGCCTGGGTCGCGTTGACCTGCTCCTGGAGCCGCTCGGCGAGCATCGTCAGGGGTAGGAGGAGGATCTTGACCGAGAGGGCGAGGGCGATGATCGCGACGCCCGGATGCGGGACGATCGCGCTCAGTGCGCGCAGAAGATGTAGCAGCCCGAAGCTCAGGGCGCGGAGCGGCGACCAGAGGCCCGAGAAGAGTAAGCCCTCGAGTGCCGGGTCGGCGTCGGACAGGGCCTGACGCTCGACCGGCCCGGAGTAGAACGTGTAGCGCCATGAGGGCCCTTCGGACCTCAGGGCGATGCCGAGGCCGGGGCGGGGTTCGCGGATGCTGGCGCCGTCCGGACGAACGAGCAGGGCCCAGAATCGGCTCCGTGCGCCGACCCATTCACCGGAGCCGACACGCGAGGCGTCGCCGGGCTCGTCCTTCAGGGCGCGGGCTTTCCCCCGCGCGACGTGCACACGGCCCGCGCGCTCGAGCATCGCGGCGAAGCCGGCGGTCGTCGCCGCGGTCAGGCCGCGGCCCGCGTCCAGCTCGAGCATCAGATGCCGCCCGGCGGCGAAGGCGGCGGCATTCGACCCGAGGAGCCGCACGGTCAGCACGACGTCGTAGCCTTCCTTCGACACCTCGAAGGTCTTGACGATGCGTACACTGTCGACCGGCAGCTCGGCCTGGAAGGTCACCGTTCGGGCGCGCGCGTCCTCCGTGAGGTCGGCGGTGAAGCGCAGACGTTGGAAGTCGAGCGGTGAGTCCCTCTCGCGAAGGGTCAGCTGGAGGGGGGATGGCTCGCGGGGGTCGGTCACTCGGATGGCCGTCCCCGACCCCTGATCGGCTTGCGCGCAGGACGGATGGCAGGCCCGCCAGGCCACCGGGATGGCGCCGTCACGGGAAAACTCCAGGTCCAGGCGCCGGGTCGACACGCGAACGGTGCGGTCGCCGACTTCGGCCGCCGAGGCGTACGGCGCCACGAGGCCCGCGAGCGCCACCAGTCCCAGCAGCGCGCCCGTCACTAGCGGTAGAACCGGCTCATCTCCCGCCATGCGGCCCGCAGCGCGTCCGGGGAAACGCTCGGGGACGGTATGAGGCGGTACTGCGGATCGCGAACCTCGAAGCCGGACGCGTAGACGATGGTCACGCGTCCCGGCTGGATCAAGGCATGGTCCGTCCGGCTGCCGGCGACGAGCCACTCCCACTCGGCGCTCGAAAAGAGGCTCTTCCCGCTCGCATAGTCGGACGGCGGGTTCGTGCAGCCGAAAAGCTCAGTGAGCAGGGTCGGTGCGAGGTCGTTGTGTGAGGTTCGCCGCGTCACCCGCTGCGGGGCATGACCGGGCCAGCGCAGGAGGAGCGGGGTGCGTAGCTGGTAGTCCGTGAAGGCGGTGCCATGCCCCTTGAAGCCCAGCCCGGCCTCGTCGAACTCGATGCCGTGATCGGACGTCACGATGACCACGGTCTTGTCGTTGAGCCCTCGGCGTGCCAGATCCTCCAGCACCGCGCCCACCAGGGAGTCGACGAAGTGCACGGCGGTCAGGTATCGGCCGTGCCGGCGGCGTTGCTGAACCGTGCCGCCCGGCGCCTCCGCCACCACCGGGGGATAGCCGTCGGGCGGATCGAGGGCAATCGCGGCGTTGTAGTACAGGAAGCCGAGGAACGGGCGCGCCGGGTCCCGTCGCTGGAGCCACTCGTACCACTCTCCGGTCAACGCCCGGTCGCGCGTGGCGGATACGGTGGACTCGCCGCCGGCCAACCGCGTCTCCTCACGGAGGTTCGGCATCTGCGCGAACGCGGTGCGGTCGAGTCCGACGACGGGGCGGGAGACGGGGGCGCTCGAGAACAATCCGAGCTGATAGCCGTGCTGACGGAACATGTCCATCAACACGGGAGGACGCGCCAAGGCGTAGAACGCATCGAAGTACGTCGGCGGGATCCCGTAGAAGAGCGAGAACATGCCGGTCTGTGATGTATTGCCGCCGCTGTAGTGAGCGTCGAACCGCATCGCGCTCGACGCGAATTCGGAGAGCCTGGGCGCGGCCGCGTTCAGGGCGTCCGCACGCATGCCGTCGATCACGACGAGTAGGACGTTGAGGGCAGGAACGCGCGGGTCGCACCGCAGCGGGGCAATCGGATAGTTCAGCGTCCCCCCGGACACACCCCCCAGCGCGGAGACGAAGGCTCGCTCGCGCGCCTGGCTCCGATCCACCAGGCGCAGCTTGACGAGAACATTGGACTTGATCGGCGCGTAGAGCGGGAGGTATCGATCGAACGCCGTGACGGGAACGTAGAAGTAGGGATCCGCCGCCGCGTGGATGAGCTGACTGCTCACGAGGCAGATCCCGAGCACGAGGGGGAGGACCCAGCCGAGTCGCGACGTGGAGGGGAGCGCCGTGCGTCGCCAGACCCAGACCGCAACCATCGCCTCGATGGCGAGGGCCAGGAGGAAGTAGAGGGCCAAGAATCCCCAGGTGGTTGGCTCCAGTATGCGGAATGTGAGGGCGTTGAGGTGGTAGCGCTGCTCGGCGAAGACCAGGGTGTCGAGCACGAGGAAGGCGACGAGGGCGCTGACGAGGACGACACCGAGAGGCAGCACCACGCGCGGCCATGGCAGGAGCAGCAACAACGGTATGAGCACGAGCAGGGGGCTGTAGGCGAGCGCGGCCATGTGGCCCGCGGAGGCCACGACCGCATAGGTCCAGGCGGCCGCAGGTGACATGGGGGCTGAGTACTGCCAGAGATACTGCGCCCCGATGAGGGCGAGCACCGCCGCATTGACCAGGGCGAACCAGTTGGCCCAGCGGAGCAGCCGGCGCCGCATGCTCACCTGGCTGCGGCTCGCTCGTCGGCGATACGGGCGATCTCGCGGGCTCCTACCTCCACGCTGCGCCCGAAGTTGAAGACCCACGTGGCCCGCAGCCCGGCCATGCGGTCCCGGAACTCTCGCGCCCCGCGAACCAGGTTTGCCACGTAGGCCGGGGCCTCCGCCAGCCGATTCAGCGGGAGCACCGTGCCGAGCTCCCGGCGGATCCGCATTTCCATGGGTTCGAGACCTAGCTCCGCGTAGTTCGGGTTCCGCACGCGAGGCGGGACGTCGACGAACAGCACCGGCTTGCCCAGCCCGAGCGCGTATTCGATCGCCATGGCGGACCAGTCACAGATCAGCACGTCGGACTCCAGCAGCGAGTCCATTTCTCCCATCCGGTCCACATGCCTGAACCCCGCGTCCCCTCCGAATCGGGCCGTCAGGCGCTGGATCACACGCGGCGCCAGACGGGCGGTCTGGTAGTGGGGGCGGAGGATCACGCGTAGTCCCGCGCTCAGCAGCGCATCGATCAATGGCTCCCCGCAGACGTGCAGGATCGAGTGCTCGCCCCACGTCGGCGCCAGCAGGACGGTGGTCGGCGGGGACGGGGGGTGCGCCGCCGCCGCGGCCTCGACGAGCCGCTCGAGGCGCGTGTAGCCGTGAGGGAAGAGATGCTTGGGTGGCAGACCCTTCAGCTCCTCGCGCCGGCGGATCTCCGCCACGTGGTGGGGGCCCACGCAGAAGAGGCTGTCGTAGTGGTCGTACGAGTTCTCGTGATCCACCAGGTGGGTGCTCCCCATGCTGTGGAACACGTACAGGTAGTGCACGGGATGCCGGGATCGTTTGAGGTGGAAGTTCTGGAGGTCCAGCATGGTCAGGACCAGGACGTCGGTCTCGAGCATCTGGAAGAACCACGTCAGCACGGCGCCGGAGCCGATGCGGAACGCGTGAAGGCCCGGACGCGAGCCGGGCGGCAGGGCAGCGGTCTTTTCGGAGGTGACGTGGCACACGGTGCGTGACAGCCGCCCGACCAGGAAGTCGATGAGCGGCTGCAGATGGTGCCAGTCCTGATGGCTCTCGGAGTAGAAAATGATTCGGCGGTCGGCCGGTGGGAGCTTCAGTAGCCGGCGGTAACTCCTCCAGTCCTGCCAGATCCCGAGCGTCACCTCGACGGAGGGGCTACCTGTGGGCGGGGGAGCCGCCGTCCCCTTCGGGTCGCGGTCCCCGCCTCGGGCGCCTGAACAGGCCGGTCACCCGGTACCAGAACATCTTGACGGCGAGACCCACCGCGGCGGCGATGCCGATCAACGCCGAGACCAGCATGCTGCCGGTGCCGGGATCGAGATAGGCCTGCGCGGGCGAAGCCATCGCCAGCCCGACCACAACGACGAACGAGACGCAAAGCACCCAGCGGATGATCATTGGTCAAACTCTAGCAGACTTGGCGGTGATCGAGGTCGTTCGATCTACGCCCTCTCACACGCATCGCCGCCCGCTCGGACGTGGCACCCCATCCCTGTAGCCATGCGAGGGCCAGTGGCGCTCCGTAGCTGCCGCCCCGCTCGATGAACTCCCAGATCGGCTCGCCGGCGAGTGGGCGTAGGCCCTCGGTGCCGAGCTTGAAGGCGACGACGAAGAGGAGCAGCGGGCGCGTTGGCCACCCGAGGACGAGGAGACCCAGTGCGCCCTCGACCCACCCCGCCCAGGGGCGGAGCGGGTGGCCCGCGAGCGTGGCGGGGTCGATCCCGATCGCCGCGGCATATCCGCTCCAGTCCTTGTGCATGGCGAAGTCGAAGCCCGCATGACCGATCAGCAACAGCGCGGTGGTGATCCGGAGGATCCTGCCGACCGCGCGGGCCCGGTCTTCGGTGAGCGGAGGCATCGGGCGTGTCGAGAACCAGTCGGCCAGTGACCGGCCGGGGCCGAGCAGGACCAGGAACGCCAGCGGAACGCCGTAGTTGCCGGCGCGCTCGAGGAGCTCCCACACGCCCTGGCCCGCGAGCGGGCGCAGGCAAGCCGTCTGGAAGCCCCAGAACGTCATGTAGAGAAGGACCGCCCGTCGCGGCTGGAACAGGGTGAGCACGCCCACCGTGATGTCGACGGTCCCGACCACGGGCATCAGCCGCCACGCCCACGGTTCGGGGATGCCGAAGATGGCGAAGTACGGAAGCCACGCCGCCTTCGTGATGATGCCGAACGCCCCGTGGCCGATGAAGCAGGCGGCCACGGCCACGCGCAGGATCCACTGGAGCACCGCCGTGTCCTGCGTCCCGCGTGCCGGTGGCTGGACTTCCTGATCACTGTCGATCGTCGCGACCTGACCCATGACCATCCCTCCCGCGTGGCGGACCGAGGGGAACGGTGTGCCGCCGGACACCGCGCGACGGACGCGCGAGGCCCGGCGGCCCGTTGCCTGCCTTACTTCCTCGGCGGTTGGAGATAGAGCGCGGCCGTTCGTTGTCCTATCTTCCGGCCCAGGGCGATCCCGTCCTCACAGGCGCTCCGGAAATGGATCCCGGCGTAGACGCGTGAGTCGGCGCTCTCGCGTGCCGCCTGGGAGAAGCTCGTGAACGATCGGGTGATGCCGTCGAAGGGCTTGCCACTCGTGACCGTGAAGCTCATCTGGTCCCCTCCCAGAGCGCTCGCCAGTGTCACCGCGGCGGCAGCGCTGAACGTGCTCTGGGTGGAGGGGTAGTCCGAGACCGCGGGGGTGTTCTGGTGGCTGTCCCACGTGGGGTCGCCGACCGTCGCGTCGTTGCCGTCATTGTCGCCCTCGCGGATGGCGGTGATGGGCCGCCACAGGTCATAGACGTACCGGATCCTGAAGCCCGCGATGTAGGAGTCCGCCATCGCGAGGTTCATGAGGGCCAGGACGCGGGCGCTCTCCCACGCGTCGAGGCGGCGCGTGGTGGCCACCGTGCGCGCGATCGTGTTCCAGTTGCCCGGGCCCTCGAACCAGAAGCGCGCGATCTGAGTCTGGTCCTCGGTGCGCAGCGTGCTGACCTTCCCGCCGATGTTCTTCACCTCGTTGTAGTCGCGCGCGTAGGTCGGGCTGACCAACGCCGGCGGGCCGGGCAGCCAGTACTGCGAGGGGGACAGCAGCGTGAACGGCGTGACGTTCCCCCAGTTCGGGAGCGCCGAGGGCGTATATCCTCGCGCCAGGTCCGGATTGGCGATGGGGGGATTCGGGGGTACCGGATTCGGGTGCGGCCGCCACTTCCCCGGCCCGACGCCCGGCGTGTACGGCGCATCGCGGAAGGCTCCGTCGTCCTTGCGGAGCGCGAGCATTGCGGCACCGGCGGCGCGCCCGACCGCCACGCCCTTGTTGCGAGCGGGACCATCGGTCACGCGGGCGAGCGATGTGGCGTACGCCTGATCGACGAGGGCGAACGTCGCCGCCTTCTGCCCCGGGGTGCCATAGTTGCCGACCACCCCCATGAGCACCGTGTGCGCGGCCGCTGCGACGGCAGCATCGGGCGACGCGGCCGCCTCGGCGGGGCCCTCGAAGTAGTAGGCGTCGTAGCGGCGGCTGATCGCATTCAGCGTGTCATGCACCGCCGCCTGCACCATGGCCAGCGTGCGTGTCGCGACGATGTTGTTCTGCCCGCTGGCCGCGATGGCCTGCATCGTCGTCTCATTCCACTGGAGGACTTCGTTGGCGAAGGCGCCCGGGGCCAGGCCGAGGACCCACAGGCCGATCATCAGGCTGACGGTCGGGACCACGCTACGGGCGGCTCTGAAGCCGGATCTCATGGGCGAACCTCCTTCGGTATGAAGGCGACCTGAGCGTGATGGGACGTAGGAAAACCGTCGATCTTCGGGCATCACCTCCCGACGGCCCGCTGGGAATGGTCGGATGGCCCCGGTCCGTCAACCGGCGTCATGCGGAAGAGGTGCCAGACGTTGACGAGCTTGTCGTTCGCCTCGCAATTCGCGCACTTGGTCGCTGGCGCGGGCGCACGGGACCGACGCACGGCACCGACGTTCTGCCCGACGGGAGCTGGAACCGTGCCCGCCCGAGGCCCCTCAAGCGGTCGGTCGCGTGCCGACCAGCACGGGCTGAAAGAAGCGGTCGTCCAGGCGGCGAACGTGCTCGAAGCCGACCGCGCGCATCAGCTCGGCGACCTCGGCCACAGGGATCGCGAGATAGCGGCTCCTGAGGATCGTGGGGGCATCGCTCGAGTCCCGAGCGACGATCTCGATCGCGAGCTCGTAGTGTCGTCCGTGCCAGGTCCAGACCTGGCGCACGCGGTAGCGGCGCCCCGCCCACACACGCTCGCCCCATGGCTGCGCGTCGACCGTTCCGGCGGGCGGCGGTGGTCCGTAGTCCCGCATGGAGATCAAGCAGCCGCCACCCCGCCGCGCGCAGCGAAAGCATTCGGCGAGGGCAGTCTGGATCTCGACCTCCGTCTCGAGATGGGGCAGGGCATTGTCGCAGACGAGAACGACGTCGACGCTCTCGCCGCGGACGGGCAGTGCCCGAAAGTCGGCCACGAGACAGGGAACCATCAACCGCCGCCGCGCCCCTTCCCGGGTGGCGCGGGCCACCGCCCCCGGCGAGAGATCCGCGCCGATCACACGGAACCCGAGCTCCAGCAGTCCGATGGCCTGGGTGCCGATACCCACGGCCGCGTCGAGCACCGAGCGTGCGTCGGCGCCCCAGTGCTCGCCGATGATCGAGGCCAAGCGGCTTCCCTGTCGCCCGACGGCGGCGTCCCAGTTTTCGTAAACGAGGTGATACAGCGGCGCCAGACCGTCGTAGAAGGCTTGCACCGACATAGCTGGTAGGATAGCGCCGGCTGGCGCCCTATCACTGGCCTGTCGTCAAAGAGGAGAACGTGCCATGGAGATGCTCTTCGCCACATTCCCCTCGAAGTCGTTGTTCATCGTGCGGGTGGTCCTCGGCGTCATCTTCTTCGCGCATGGGGCCCAGAAGGTGTTCGGCTGGTTCGGCGGGCCCGGGCTTCGCGGCGTCATCGGCTACTTCAAGCAATCGCTCGGCATCCCCGCGCCGCTGGCGGTCCTGGCCGCCTTCGTGGAGCTCCTGGGCGGGCTCGCCATGGTCTTCGGCATCCTGGTCCGTCCCGCCGCGGTGGGGCTCATCCTCGTCATGCTGGTGGCGATCGCCAAGGTGCATTGGCCCAACGGCTTCTTCATCAACTGGGGGCTCCAGCCTGGCAAGGGACACGGGTACGAGATGAATCTGGCGTTGATCGCCATGGCGCTGGCGGTGCTGGTGGGCGGAGCGGGGATCTTGTCGATCGACCGCCTGATCAATCCCTGGTAGCCGGGCATGAACCCGCTCGAGATGGAGGTGGAGGAGTGGCCGTGGTGGGCCGACCCGAGCTTCGTGGTCGCGGTCGTGATCATCGCGGTGGCGGCATGGTGGGTGTGGTCGGGGCGCGCTCCCCACTAGCGCGCAGCCGGGAGGCGCCCGTGTCCTTCTACCGCCGACACATTCTCCCGAGGCTCACGCACCTCGCGATGAGTGACGGCGCGGTCGCCGCCGAACGAGCGCGCTGGATTCCGTTCGCGGGCGGCGTCGTGCTCGAGATCGGCGTCGGCTCGGGGCTGAACGTGCCGTTCTATGGCCAGGGCGTCGGCAAGCTGTACGCGCTCGAGCCTTCCGACCCGCTCCGGCGCATGGCGGGGTCGCGCGCGTCGCGGGCGCGGTTTCCGGTGGAGCTCCTCGCCGCCTCCGCCGAGGCCATCCCGCTGCCCACGGCCTCGGTCGAGTGGGTGGTCACGACCTGGACCCTCTGCTCGATCGGGCAGCCGGGCCTCGCGCTGCGGGAGCTCCAGCGTGTGCTCCGTCCGGAGGGGCGCGTGCTCTTCGTGGAGCACGGGCGCTCGCCGGATCCGGGAGTCCTCAGATGGCAGGATCGGCTGACGCCGATCTGGCGCCGCTGCGCGGGAGGCTGCCACCTGAATCGGCCGATCGATCAGCTGCTCGAGGCGGGCGGCTTCGCGTTCGAGCGACTGGAGCGGGGTTACATCCGCGGACCCCGCTTCGGCGCGTACCTGTACCGGGGCATCGCGCGGAAGGCCGCCTGACGGAGGCGTTAGCGCGTGGCCGTGCCCTCGACGCCGGCGCGCGCGGCCCGATCGGCGGCGAGCGTCTTCAGCGAGTCCTGCTCGAGCATGAGCACGTGCTTGGCGATGACCCGATAGGTCCACTGGCCGGGCGCGGTCTCGCCGTTGAACTGCTCGTCGGTGAGCCCGGCGAGCGAGCCGATGAACCGCGCACGCTCCTCCAGCCACTCCGCGATCAGTCGCTGCATCGGCGAGGCCGTGATTCGCGATTCGTAGCGTCCCTCGAGGACCTGGCCGGTGTGAATCTTCTCGTGATCGATATCGTTGGTGATCAGTGTCCAGAGGTCCTTGCCCTGGGCGCAGCCGTGCGACGAGGGCAGGGGCAGCTCCCGGTCTGAGGCTTCAAGGAGCGCGTCCATCGTGGCCATCGTCTGCTGGAGCAGTTCACGTACGGCTTCGCGCACCGTCGCGGCCATGGCGTCCTCCCGTGGGGGTTGCGTGTGGGGCCGTCCCGCACACTGTAGCGCGCTCGCGGAGGAGAGGCTGAATCAGCAGGTGGCCGAGGCCCAGAGCGTCACGTCCAGCGAATCCCGCGACGCCGAGCTCCATGTCGTCGTGTCCCTGCCGAGGCTGCGCATGGTACGTGCCGAACAGACCGTCCCACCAGGACAGGGTGAAGCCGAAGTTGCGGTCCCGCTCCGCGCCGTCGATCGAGTGGTGCACACGGTGCATGTCCGGCGTGACGATGACCATCCGGAGCAAACGGTCGGCTCGCTCGGGCAGCCGCAGGTTGGCATGGCTGAAGAGGGATCCGGCGTTCAGCAGGATCTCGAACGCGATGGCGCCGGCGATGGGCGCGCCCAGGGTCCCGACGACCCCGACCCTGATTCCCGCTGATAGCAGAATCTCGACCGGGTGAAACCGGACGCCGGTCGTCACGTCCAGGTCGAGGTCTGTGTGATGGACGCGGTGCAGTCGCCACAGCGCGGGGAGCGCATGGAACAACACGTGCTGCAGGTAAATCGCGAGGTCGAGCAGCACGATCGACGCTGCGATGGCGACCCAGGCCGGCAGCGGCCCGACCGCTTGCAGCAGACCCCAGCCCCGCGTCTCCGCGAGCCCGGCGACCGCCACCGCGCTGAGGAAGGGCAGGGCCCGCACCAGCGCCGTGTCCACGACGACGAGCCCGAAGTTGCCGGCCCACCGCGGCCGGCGCCCGATCGCGCGACGGCGCCGCGGCGCCGCGGCCTCGGCGGCGGCGAGGAGCGCCAGGCAGACCAAGAACGCGCCCAGCCTCAGGAGCGGTTCAGGGCTCGCGAGCTCCATCGCCTGACCCTAGCGCCGCGTCTTGCATAACCGCCAATCCGATGTTCTTATCCAGCCGATAAGGCGAAGCTTATGCCACCGACCATGCGGCAGCTCGAGGTGTTCCTGGCCGTAGCCCGTGCCGGGAGCTTTCGGCGGGCGGCCGAGCGGGTCCACCTGAGTCAGCCGGCGCTGTCGCAGCACGTGGGCGAGCTCGAGCGCGGGCTGGGGGCACGCCTCTTCGAGCGGCGCGGGCGCACGGTGACGCTGACCGAGGCCGGGCGCATCCTGGAGGATCACGCACTCCGCGTGCTGGCGACCCTGGATGGCGCCCGGCAGGCCATCGCCGACCTGGCCGGTGGCGCGCGGGGCTCCCTCGTCGTCGGCGCGAGCACGACGCCGGGCCTCTATCTCCTGCCGGGGCTGATGGGCGCGTTCGAGCGCGAGCAGCCCGGGATCTCAGTGGACCTCCGCATCGCCAACTCCCGGACGATCGAGGACCAGGTGCGCGCCAATGAGCTGGACCTCGGCGTCGTCGGAGGACATGGGCTCGGCCCGGGCGAGGAGTGCCTCGCTGCGGGGATACTCGACGAGCTGATCCTCATCGTGGCGCCGGTCCATGCCTGGGCGCGCCGTGCCCGGCGCGAGCCTTCCGACCTGGTGCGGGAGCGATTGCTGATACGCGAGGATGGATCGGCGAGCCGGCAGGTGACGGAGCGCGCGCTGCAGCGGGCCGGCGTGAAGGTCGGGCGGATGCTGGTGCTCGGCCACACCGAAGCGATCAAGCAGGCGGTGATGGCGGGGCTCGGTGTGGCGTTCGTCTCGATCTATGCCGCGCGGGGAGAGCTCGAGAGCGGCCGGCTCCAGCGCGTGCGCCTCCAGGGCCTCCAGATCCATCGGCACTTCCACGTCATCCACAACGAAGCGCGGGCGCTGACGATCCGCTCCAAGGCCTTCATCGCGGCGCTCCAGCGCTTCGGTCAGCCTGCCGTCGCTCGGCCAGCGCGCCCGAGCGCCCGCTGAGCCCGAGGCGGGGACGGGCTCGCCAGAGGGCCGCGGCGACGATGGTGCCAAGCGCGCTGGTGGCGCCGGCGGCGAGGAAGCCCACGCCGTACCCTCGGTGGGTGATCACCGGCCCTAGGCCAAGTGAGCCGACGGCGAGGCCGAGGTACAGGTGCTGTAGCCGCCCATGACGAGGCCTCGGGTTGCGGCTGTCGCCGCCCCGGCCAGCGCGGTGCTGATCGCCACGAACGCCATGCCGCTCACCCCGCCGAAGGGGGCCGCGAGAACGAGCAGCGGCACGCCCGCGGCGGTGTGAGGGGATAACGTCGCCACCGCCGAGGCGACGAGGAGACCAGCCACCGCGCAAGGTGCGGGCCGGCCGGTACGATCGATCAGCCAAGCCGCGGGAAAGCGGGCCAGCGTGTTCGACAGGCCAAGGATCAGGAAGACGAGGGCGCTCGGGGTGAGCGTGTGTCCAGAGGCGAGGAGCGGCAGGAACGTGAAGACGGTGCCCTGGATCAAGAGGCCGGCGACCGCGGCGATCCATCCGGCCCAGACGGCGGGGTTCCCCCGGAGATCCGCGAGTCGCGCGATCGAGCGCGATCCGGCGTGAGCGGGGGGCGCCGCCGGGACCGCCAGTCCGACGATCATGGCGATGCCGGTGACGCCTGCGCTCGCGAGGAAGGCCAGACGATAGCTCGACCACTGCGCGACGAGGCCTCCGAGGAATGGACCGATGGCGATAGCGCCGTAGTGGGCGGTCGAGTACCAGGCATAGGCCTGACCGGTCCGCCCCGTCGTGGCCGTGTCGGCCACGAGCGAGAGCACGCTCGGCGTGAACGCGGCGATCCCGAGGCCGGCGAGTCCGTAGATTCCGAGCAACGCGACCTCGCCCTCGGCGTACGGCAGGGCGAGCGATGTCACGGTGATGGAGGAGAGTGAGGACACACACCAAGAGCAACATGACGACGTGCCGCGCGCTCGAGGCCCGCTCAGGAGGCGTCGGTGAGGCGGCGGACGGTCGGACTGGCGATCAGCTCGCGCAACGTCCGCACGAGATCCGGCGACTCGTAGAACGGGTGCTGGCGGAAGACCTCGCCATACTCCTGCTCGAAGGCCCTTACCGCTTCCGAGCGCGCGGCGACGAGGTCGCTCACCTGCCGCACTCGCTCGCGGGCGAAGAGGAGATTGGCCGGGTCCACGTAGCCGGCCTGGATGAATCCCCGCGTCTTCTTGGCGCAGCGACACGGGTTCGCTCGGTTCACGAGGCCGCACTTGTCGTCCATGAAGCTATGGAGATCGCGCCGGGCGCGCGCCAGGCGCTGGCGGAAATTGTCGGCGCTGATCTCGACCAGATCGGCCCCGACCGCGTCGCTGACCCCGAGGATCTCGCCGAGGATGTATACGAGGCGCTGATCGCGATCGAGACAGAGCAGCATCCCCGTGGTGCAGCTGATGCGCGCCTCGTCCACCAGCAGGCGCAGGTCGGCCGGGACGCTGCGCGGGTCCGGGAGGTCGAGATCCGGTGTCGTGTCGAGCCCGTGGGCGAAGCACGCGAAGCTCGGTGTGGCCGGCTCGGAGCGGCCTCGCTTCGTGTTGAGCACGTGGTTGACGACGATGCGATACAGCCAGGTGCGGAAGCGGCTCCGGCCCTCGAACGACGAGAGCCGGGTGAGCGCCTTGATCAGGATCTCCTGCGTTGCGTCCTCCGCGTCCTGCGGGTGCCCGAGCATCCGGATGGCGATGTTGTAGATCCAGGTTTGATGGCGCGCCGCGAGCTCCTCGAGGGCACGTCGGTCGCCCGCCTGGGCCCGCGTGACCAGGGCGCGGTCGCCCTCCTCCCCCTCGGGATCATCGAATGGCCGTCCCGTCTCCATGCCCACCTCCCCCGCTGGCATCTTCTTCACTCCGATTGGACACCGACCGGAGCGGGGTGTGACGGAGCCTCAACCCCGCGCGATGTTCTCCATGGCGCGCACGTCCTCGGGGGACAGCTCGAAGTCGTAAGCGCCCAGGTCCTCGCGCATGTGATCGGGATCGGTGGTGCCGGTGAGAGGCTGCATGCCGACCCGGAGCGCGAAGTTGAACACCGCTTGGGCCGGGGTGTGTCCCACGCGCCGCACCAGGGTCGCGAAGGCCGGGGTGCGGAGCTGGTCCAGGTTCGCGGTGAGGAGAGAGAAGCCCTGGTAGACGATGCCGCGCTCGCGGCAGAACGCCCGGATCTCGCGGTCCCAGCCGGTGACGGCGAAGCAGCGGTTCTGGACGAACGCGGGCGGTGTCGTGGCACGCGCGCAGAGCAGCTCGAGCTGGTCCAAGCCGACGTTGCTGACGCCGATCAGCCGCGTCTTGCCGGCGGCGTGGAGCTCTTCCATGGCGGCCCAGACCGCCAGGTCGGACGGGCCGAGCCCCACGCGGCGCGACGGCCCGTGAAGCACGTAGGAGTCGATGGTGTCGACGCGCAGGTGCTCGAGGGAGCGGGCGAAGGACTGGCGCACCTGGGTGGCGTCGTCGGCCTCGGGATCGTAGGGCAGACGATGGTCCTGCCCGCCCCGCGAGGTGAACTTCGTCTGGATGAAGAGCTCGGCGCGCGTCACCAGGCCCGCCGCGATGGCGCCCCCGATGCCCGCGCCCACGCCCGCTTCGTGGTAGTGGCGGCGCTGATTGGCGGTGTCGATACCGCGGAAGCCCGCCTCCAGGGCCAGACGCGTCAGTCGCTCAGTGGCATCTTCCTTCCAGGCCGTGCCGTAGACGAAGCTCGGCACGCGCACACCCGCGACCTCGAGCTGACGAGCGACCACGCCCGGATAGTATCAGTCCTTCTTCTGCTCGCGCGCGTCCTGGCGGGCGCCCTGCTTGGTATTCCGCTTGTCCTGCCGGCACTCGGCGCGCGTCTTGTCGTCGCCCTTCTTGCACTCCACCTTCTCCTTGCGCGCGTCCTCACGCCCGGTCTGCCGCGTGTCGCGGGCGTTCTGCCGATCGTCCCGGCGGTCCTGGCGATTCTCCGCTCCGGGGGTCTGGGCGTCCGCCGTCACCGATAGCGTGAGCGGTGCGGCGGCGGCCAGGACCAGCACCGACATCGAAACACAGAGAGCCCTTTTCCCGTTCATCGCGCCTCCTTGGTTGCTCGAGTGTGGGAGCCGGCCCGCCCTCCGCGCAATGGGACATTGGTCCTACCCCCGCTGCCACTCCGGCTTGCTCGTCCGCTCGCCGATCTGCCATCGAAGCTTGCGGGCTCCAAGTGCTCGAAAAGCGAGTCAGAGCCCACGCCGCGGCCCCACGAGCCGCCACGTCAGCTTGCACCCGTTGCCAGGAAACCCTCGAAAAGCTGGGCGAGCTCCGGGGCATGCCCGTTGCACTGCGAGAGGCCGATGCTTGACACCAGTTGTCGTGAACAGCGTTCGTCATGAACAGGAGGATGGCCATGCGCCGAGTCATTGTCGCGGTTGTCGCTTTCGCGCTCACGGTCGCGTTTCCGATGCTCGGGCTCACCTCGGACCAGGGGCACACCATTGCCGTGCCCGACACGCTCAAGTGGGTCGAGCCCCCCGTGCTGCCGGGCGCGCGGCTCGCCGTCGTGCAGGGTGATCCCGGCAAGGAGGGCCCCTTCGTCTACCGGCTGAAGATGCCCGCCGGCTACAAGGTTCCCCCGCACTATCACAAGGCCAGCGAGAACGTCACAGTGCTCGCCGGGACGTTCTCGATCGGGATGGGCAAGGAGTTCGACGCGAAGAACGGACAGGAGCTGCCGACCGGCGGCTTCTTCTCGGTCCCGCCGCAGCACCCGCACTATGCCTGGGCGGGCGGTCAGGAAACCGTCGTGCAAGTCCATGGCGTGGGGCCGACCGACCTCACGTTCGTGAATCCGGCGGACGATCCGCGGAAGAAGTAGTCCCGCGGGGGTTTTGGCCCGCACGCGCCGTCTCCCTCCGGCGCGCGCGGGCCGGGCCCTGCTGGTTTTGCTACCATCCTGATGGCGCCGACGTGATCGTCCGCCAGAGGGGAGCGTCAACAACAATGGCAATCCAGCATGAGGTGACAGAGCGGGTGATGTGGCCGCGCGGGCGGCGCACCGTGCACGCACGACCGATCGCGCCCCGCCTTCCGAGCCTGGAGGGTCGGACGATCGGGCAGCTCTGGGACGATCTCTTCCGCGGCGACGAGATCTTCCCCATCCTCGAGCGAGAGATCGGCCGCCGGTGGCCCGGCGTGGCATTCGTTCCCTATTCCGTCTTCGGCTCGACGCACGGGTCGGACGAGCGCCGCGTCCTCGCCGAGCTCCCGGCCCGCCTGCGCGAGCTCAAGGTCGACGCCGTCATCTCGGGGATGGCCTGCTGAGGGAGCTGCACGCCCGCCGTGCTGCGGGCGAGCGCGGTCGCCGAGAACGCCGGTGTCCCCACCGTGTCGCTGACGTGCGAGGGGTTCGTGACCCAGGCCGCGACGACCTCGACTGGGCTGGGGCTGCCGGCGCTGCCCATCGCCATCGTGCCCGGCCACGTCGACGTGCAGACGGCGACGGAGCTCGAGGACAACGTCGTCGCCGTGACGGTCGACGGCGTCGTGCGCGGCCTCACCCTGGCGCCCGATGAGATCAGCGAGAAGGAGGAGCCGGGGCCCGACGACATCGTGTTCGAAGGGACCTTCGACGAGATCAACCGTCACTTCTACGAGCAGGGCTGGAGCGACGGGCTTCCCATCGTGCCGCCCACGGAAGCGCGGGTCGCCGAGTTCCTGCGCCACACGCGCCGCTCACCGCAGCAGGAGCTCGGCGTGCTGCTGCCCGACCGCCGCAGCGCGACCATCCGGACCGTCGCGGTCAACGGTGTGATGGCCGGCTGCCGGCCCGAGTACATGCCGGTGCTGGTTGCGCTCGTCGAGGCCATGGCCGATCCCGGCTACGGCGTCGAGCACAGCGGCAACACGCCGGGCTCGGACACCCTCATCGTCGTCAACGGCCCCATCGTCAAGGCGCTGGGCTTCAACTACGAGCAGGGCGCCCTCCGCGACGGCTTCCAGGCCAATACCGCCATCGGCCGCTTCTGGCGGCTCTACCTCCGAAACGTGGCCGGATTCCTGCCCCACAAGACCGACAAGGCGACCTTCGGCAACACGTGGCGCGTGGTGCTGGCGGAGAACGAGGACGTGATCCGCCGCATCGGGTGGACGACCCTCGCCGAGGACGCCGGCGTGCCGCGCGGACGGAGCGCGGTGACCATCTCCCGCTATACCGGGGGCGGCGTGCTGGCCTGCGTGTTCGGGAGCCGGCCCGAGCAGATGATCCCGTACCTGGCCGACGGGCTCGTGCGCCATGTCGGATGGGAGGTGATCTTCACCGTGGGTATGGCGGTGGGCGCCCAGAAGCCGCTTCTCATCCTGTCGCCGATCCTCGCCGAGACCCTGGCGCGGGCGGGGCTGGCGAAATCCGACGTCCAGGAGCTCCTGTGGCGGCAGGCGCGCATCCCCGCGCGGCAATTCGAGCGCCTCATCGGCCCGTGGACCAATCTGGCCCCGGGCCATCCGCGCCTCGTCGACCTGGTGGCGCGTGGCCGCGCGGACGGCGTGTTCGCGGAGTCCGACGACCCCGAGCGCCTCGTCCCCATCGTCGCGCGACCGGGGGACATCACCGTCGCGGTGAGCGGCGACCCGCTGCGCACGAACGCCTACGTCTTCGGGCACAACGGGATCCTCGGCTATCCCACCACCAAGCCGGTGGACGACCCCGTCTAACCGCCTCGCGTGCTGATCAACGATTGAACGCGGACGGCTCGTAGGCGCGGGCGCGCTCGTCGCGATCGGTGCCCGCGAGCTCGGTCGCCGGGTCGCCGGCCACCCGCGTGTGGCGCATCACGCGCGCCTCGCGGTAGTCGTACGGGCGCGCCCGGTGCAGCACGCAGCGGTTGTCCCAGATGACGACGTCGCCCGGCCGCCACGCGTGGGCGTACGTCCGCGGGGGCCGGCAGGCGAAGTCGACGAGCTCGGACAGGAGCCGCTCCGACTCCGCTTCCGGAAGGCCGGGAATGCCGTAGGCGTGGCGGCCGATGAAGAGGGCGGGCCGGCCCGTGACCGGATGCACCTTCACCAGCGGGCGTAGCGGCGCCCCCTTGGTATGAAAGCCGTACCCGGCGCCGGTCTCCACCATGTGCCCGATCTTGGCCTGGGAGTGATAGAGCGAGTGGTGCGCCGAGAGCCCGGCGATCCGGCGCCGCGTCGCCTCGTCCAGCGCGTCGTAGGCGGCACGCATGTCCGCCCACTCCGTCTCGCCGCCCGCCAACGGCACGACCTGCGCCGAGAGGCACGAGGCCTTGGCGGCGAGCGGCATGTACGAGCTGTCGGTGTGCCAGCCCTCGTTGCCCCGCAGCGACTTGTAGCGATGCTCGGCGGCTTCCATGATGGTGCCGTCCGGCTTCACGTTGCTGATCGCCACCGCCTTCTGCTCGGGGTCCGCGGCCAGCGGCTCGATGTCACCGAACCGCCGGGCGAACGCCACTTGCTCCGCCTCGCTCAGATGCTGACCAGGGAAGATCAGGACGGCGTGCTCGAGAAAGGCTCGCTCCACCGCGCTCCAGGTGGGCTCGTCCATGTGGGCGAGCGCGAGACCGGTGACCACCGCGCCCAGCGTGGCTTTGGTCGGGGTGACGGCTGGCGGCATGGGATCCTCCTGGGTCGGGAGCATGCGTCGGCCCCGGGACACAGTCAAGTCAGTCGGTCGTCGCACGCCTCATACCGAAAGCCCACGTCAATGCGGATGACGCTATGCCGTTCTTACACGCCTTCTAGCATCTTCTTCAGGACCAGATTACCCAGGGGCGCTTGTCGTCGACGTTCGGAAGTCGGCGTGGTGCCGTTACAAGTTGGCGGTGGCACATGCGATGCAACCCGCAAGTGTGGGCCTTAAACCGTTGGAGGTGACGACCATGATCGACATTCGTTGGAAAGGCCTCGGGATCGGACACGCTGCGGCTCTGCTGCTCACCGCACCGACGAAGGCGCTCGCGCAGGCTCCCACGACGCCCTTGCCGACCACTCCGACCGCCACGGTGGACGGCGGTGGGGTCGGCCTGGTCGGGGTGGTCGCGGCGCTGATCTTCCTCATTGTGGCCGTCGGGATCGCCGTGAAGTTCTACGACGTCAAGCGCAAGCGTGAGGAGGAGGGCGTCGTGCTCCAAGCGCGGCTCTCCGACGCGCTGCTCCTTCATCCCAGCCTGGTCGGGATGCCGGTGGTCGCGAGCGTCCACATGCCGTTGAGGCGCAGCGCGCCCCCGCTCGTCGAGGTGAAGGGCACGGTCGCGAACCAGGCCTCACGTGAGATCGCGATCCAGCTGGTCCAGCGTGAGCTCGCCGGCGTCCACGCCGAGGTCGAGGACGAGATCCTCGTCGACCCGCTGGCGATCAAGCGCGTCGCGGCCTAGCGCGGTTTCACCACCGAGGTGGCCGGGGCGGGTGAAGGGGAGCCGGCGCTAGACGAGCGTCAGCTCCCGGTAGCCCTCCGCGGCCACCCGGTCGCACCAGTCGCGGTACTCGGGCGCCGTCCCGCTGTAGCGGGCGACGATGCGGACATTCTTGCCCTCGACGTTCTGGTTGACGCCGGTCATCCACGAATCGACCTCGTTGGCGAGCAGCCCCTCACCCTTCTTCTTGACGAAGGCGGTCCACTCGTCCACCGCGTCGGGCCGGGCGTCGGCCACGTGCAGGCCGTGCCGGCCCATGTGGGCGAGGAGGTCGCGAATCCACTCGACGTTGTACTCGATGCTCCGCGGGATGTTGCCGAGCGCGGTATGGGGCCCCATCACCATGAAGAGATTGGGGAAGCCGTTCACCATGACGCCCACGAAGGTCTCCAGGCCCGCCCGCCACCGCTCCTTGAGGCTCCGGCCCCCGACGCCGCGGATGTCGATGCGGTCCAGGCTGCCGGTGATGGCGTCGAAGCCGGTGGCGTACACGATCATGTCGAAGTCGAGGTCGCGCGCAGTGGTCCGGATTCCCGTGGGCGTGAGGCGCACGATGGGCGTGTCGATGATGCTGATCAGCTCGACGTTGGGCCGGTTGTACACCTCGTAGTAGCCGCTCTCCTGCGGAACCCGTCGCGTGCCGAACCCGTGGTCCTTGGGGATCAGCAGCTCCGCCACCCTCGGGTCCTCGACCCGCTGCCGGATCTTGCCCGCCACGAACTCGGAGAAGAGCGCATTGGCCTTGCGGTCGATGAGCACGTCCTTGAAGTTGCCCATCCAGATCGCGAAGCCGGGACTCGCGTACAGCTCCTCCCAGAACTGCTTACGTTCCTCCGGGCTCACCTCGAAGGTGCCGCGCGGGTCGGTCGTGTGGATGAAGCAGGCGGCCGTCTCCCGGCAGCGCTCGAAGATGGCGGGATATGTCTGGCGGATCTCGGCCATCTCCGCCTTGGTGATGGGGCGATTGTGCAGCGGCGTGCACCAGTTCGGCCGGCGCTGGAACACGGTAAGGTGGCCCGCGGTCTTGGCGATCTCGGTGATGGCCTGCACCCCCGTGGCCCCAGTGCCGATGACGGCCACCCGCTTCCCCTCGAAGGACACGTGATGCTTGGGCCAGAGCCCGGTGTGATAGGCCTCGCCGCGAAAGTCCTCCACGCCGGGAATCCGGGGCAGGGTGGGAGCGGACAGCGGACCGACCGCGGTGACGACGTAGCGCGCGCGACAGCGCACGCCGTCCTCCAAGGTGATCTCCCACGCCTGCCGGCCCTCGTCCCACGTCGCGGCCTTGACGCGGCTGCGGAACTGAATGTCCCGGCGCAGGTCGAACGTGTCGGCGACGTGGTTGAGATAGCGCTCGGTTTCCGGCTGGGGCGCGAAGTGCTCCGTCCAGTCCCACTCCTCCAGCAGCTCCTGGCTGAAGGAATAGCCGTAGGAGTAGCTCTCGGAGTCGAAGCGGCAGCCGGGATAGCGGTTCCAGTACCAGGTGCCGCCGACGCCGGTGCCGGCCTCGAACACGCGAACCCTCTGGCCCAGCTCACGCAGACGGTAGAGCTGATACAGGCCGGAGATGCCGGCGCCGATGATGATGGTGTCGAAGTCCAAGGCGTCTATTGTACGCGACTACGCCTCGTGCTTCCGCCACCTCCTGATCGCGCTCGCGTGAATCGGATAGTGTCCGTAGGTGTCGAGGCGGAGCCGGCGGCGGACCCGGGCCTTAGCGCCGAGCTGGTCCGCGGGCAGGCCCTCGATGAGCGCGATCAGACGCCGGTGCACGGTCTCTTGCTGCGCGAGCACCTCGGAGAGCGTGAGCGCGCTCTTCTGGGCCGTCATGCGGGCGTTGAACGCGTCGATCCCGCCATAGGTGACCGAGTAGCGAGGGGGCCGGCCGCCCCTCAGCATGACGGGCACGTGCTTCAGGGCCTCCTCTTCCCAGGTCGTCACGTGGGCGATGATGTCCTTCACGGACCAGGCCTCCGTGACCCCCGGCTCGAGCAGCTCCGCTTCGGACAGCCCGGCATAGGACTGGGTGAAGCCGAGCCAGGCGGCATCGAGCCGCGTCAGGAGATCCCGCGACATCTTCCAGCGCGCGTGGCGCTCGGGCGTGGAGCTCAGGTACGGGCGGCGATCGACGCCGAGCAGCGTGTACGTCCTGGCCTTCATGCCCGGTATACGCACCGGCCCACGGCTTCGGGTGGAACCGATCAACCGCGATGCAGCGAGTCCCTGAGCTCTCCCACCATGCGCGTCACGTCGGCGGCGGTCACCGGGCGCTGATCGGCGAGGGCCGTGATGCGCGGGTGGAGCGTTCGTCGCGCATAGCCGCGATACGGTGCGGGCAGGGCCATCAGGAGCTCGATGAAGAGATCCTGCAGCTCGTCCGGCCAGCGGCGCTCGTGCTCGCGACGCGCCGGGCCGAAGTCGAAGGGCTCCATCCGGCACTCACCGGTCCGCGCGGCGCGCAGCGCTGCCGTCGCGGTCTCGTCGACCTGGTCGCCGGCCAGGACCACGCCGTACGCCTCGTGGGCACGATCGACGGTAATCAAGCCCGAGGCGACATCCGCCAGCACGGCAGCGGGGGGTCGCGCGAAGCGATCGCCGTGGCCGCCCCCGCCCGGCGTGCGCACGCTCAGCGTGTCACCCGGCTCGAGCGCGAGCAGATCGATCTTCGAGAGGCGCCGCTCGCCCCCCGTGCCCGGGTTGAGCCACACGCTGCCGGTGGCGCCGGCCGTGCCCCCGGCCACGCCCCAGGGCGCGAAGCGCAGCCGCTCCATCCCGCGCGCGGTCACCAGGCCCTCGGGTCGGAATACCTGGAAGTCGAGCCGCACCCCGAAGCCGCCGCGATGTCGGCCAGGCCCCGCGGAATCCGCGATCAGGTGGTAGCGGCGCACGACGATGGGCACCTCGGCTTCCAGCGTCTCGGCCGGCGTCGTCTTCAGGAAGCCGATGGACGAATCGCACCCGTCCACGCCGTCTCGTCCCGGCCGCGCGCCTCCGCCCCCGATCATGGGCTCGATCACCGTCACGTGGCGGCGGCCGGCCTCGGGGTCGGGGAGCGACAGCGCCACCATGCAGCCCTGGCCGCCGCCCGCGGCGGGAATCTGCGCGGGCAGGGCGCGGGCCAGCGCGCCCAGCACCGCGTCGTAGATGCGTAGCACCGTCGCGTAGCGCACGCCGCACGCGGCCGGGAACTTCGGGTTCACGACCGAGCCCTCGGGCAAGGTCATGCGCACGCGGCGCAGGACGCCGGCATTGAGAGGGATGGTGCGGTCGTTGGTCACGAAGTAGTTCACCAGCGCGACGGACATGAACGGGTGCACGCGCCCGGCGGTGGGCACGTTCATGGCCGAGCCCACCTGGACGTCGCTGCTCGTGAAGTCCATGTGGATCTCGCCGTCGGCGATGACGAGCGCGACCTTGAGGCGGATGGGGATGTCGGTCACCACGTCGTCCTCGATGTAATCCGAGAATTCGTAGCGGCCCTCCGGCATGCGGCGGATCAGCGCCTCGACTTTTCGGGCAGAGTAGTCGATCAAATCGTCCATCGCCTTGTCGACGGTGTCGGAGCCGAAGCGGCGGATGAGCTCGTGCACGCGGCGCTCGCCGGTGGTGAGCCCCGCCACGAGGGCCCGGAGATCGCCCCAGTTCTGCTCGGGGATGCGGCAGTTGGCGAGGATCACGTCGAGGAGGTCACGGTTGACCTGACCGCGCACGAAGAGCTTTTTGGGCGGGATGCGGAGACCTTCCTGGAAGATCTCGGAGGCCCGCGGCGAGATCGACGCGGGGACCATGCCCCCCACGTCGGAGCTGTGGAGGAAGCCGGCGCCGTAGGCCACGAGCCGGCCCTCCCAGAAGATCGGGCGGACCAGGTGGATGTCGGGTAGGTGCGTGGCCGCTGCCGCCGAGCCGTAGGGATCATTGGTGATGACGACGTCGCCGGGCTCCAGCGGGCCTACGGCCTCCAGCGTGGTGGCGTAGTTGATCCCGCCGAAGCTCGCCACGCCCAGCTCGACCGGGTAGGCGAAGAACTCGCCCGAGGGATTGAGGAGGCCGCAGGTGAAGTCCGCCGTCTCCTTCACGAACGTCGTGTACGCGGTGCGCTCCACGACATAGGCCATCTCCTCGACCGCGCCCTGGAGATAGTTCCGCAATAGCTCGACGGTCAGGGGATCCAGGCGCATCAGCGCTCCCTCCGCAGCAGCAGGTTGCCGAAGCGATCGACCTCGGCGGCGTGGCCCTCGGGGATCAGCACGGTGGTGTCCGGCTGCTCCACGACGGCGGGCCCCGCGAGCAGCATGCCACGACCCAGCCCCTCGCGCTCGTAGACGCGCGCGCTCGTCCGCCGGCCATCCAGCCACAGGAGGCGCGTGGTGCGCGGCGTCGCCGGCCCCGTGGCGGCAGGCGCCTCGGCCAAGGGCACGCGGGGGCGCGCGGCACGAAGCTGGACGCGCAGGTTGACGATCTCCGCCGGCGCCTCCGTGTCGGCATGGCCGAAGGCGCGCTCGTGGGCCTGATGGAAGGCGGCCAGGATGCGGGGCAGGCCGCCGGCGGCGAGCCAGGCGGGCTCCAGGGGCACCGCAATCTCGTAGGACTGGCCGACATAGCGCATGTCCGCGGCGAGGCCGAAGCTCGGCGCGCCGGCGTCCGCGCCGTGGCGGGCCAGCCAGTCTCCGAGCTCCGCGCAGAGCGCGTCGTAGGCCTCTCGCAGCGCCACCGGCGAGGCCGCCTCCGCCTTCGCGTGCACGGTGCGCACGGCGTCGCTCACGACGTCCGCGCTCAGGGCGCCCAGGGCACAGAGCGTCCCCGGCGAGCGCGGCACGAACACGGTGGAGATGCCGACCTCGCGCGCCACCAGGGCGCCCACCACGGGGCCCGCGCCGCCGAAGGCCACGAGGGCGAAGTCGCGCGCATCCACCGCGGCGCGCGAGAGGATCTTGGTGAACTCCGCGTACATGTTCGAGACGGCGACGCGCACGATGCTCTCGGCGGCCTCGTCCGGCGTGGCGCCGAGGGGCCCGGCGAAGCGCGCCACCGCCTCGTCGGCCAGCTCGCGGTGCAGCGGCATGCGCCCGCCCAGGAATCGCGCGGGGTCGAGGAAGCCGCACACGAGGAACGCGTCGGTGAGCGTCGCGTCCTTGCCGTCGCGCCCATAGCACGCGGGGCCCGGCTGGGCGCCCGTGCTCTGCGGTCCTACCTTCGGGATGCCGACCTCGTCCACCCAGGCGATGGAGCCGCCGCCCGCGCCGATCGCCGTCACCCCGACGACCGGCATCATCACCGGCACGCCACCCACGTGCTCGCTCGTGCTCCAGCGGGGCCGCCCGCCCTCCACCACTGCCATGTCCGCGCTGGTGCCGCCGACGTCGAGCGTGATGACGTTGGTGAGGCCCGCCTGGCCGGCCACGTAGGCGGCGCCAATGACGCCCGAGGCGGGCCCCGACAGCAGCGTCGTCACGGTCTGCGTCCGCGCCGCCGCGACCGGCATGATGCCGCCGTTCGACTTGGTGACGTGGGGCGCGGCGGGCACGCCGCGCGCGGCCAGCGCCTCCTCGAAGCCCTGGAGATACCGGCGCACCTTGGGCTGCACGTAGGCGTCGAGCACGGCCAGGGCCGTCCGCTCGTACTCGCGGGCCTGCGGCCACACGTCCGACGAGAGGCTGACGGGGAGCCCGGGCGCGACCTGCGCGGCGACGGCGCGGGTCCGTTGCTCGTGGACGGGATTGCGATACGAATGGAGGAGCGAGACCACGAGCCCTTCGACGTCCAGCGCGGCCAGGCGATGCGCGGCGGCACGCGCGGACGCCTCGTCGAGGGGCGTGTCGACGCGCCCGTCGGCGCGCAGCCGCTCCCGCACCTCGGCCACCCGCGCCCGCGGGATCAGGGGCAGGGGCCGGACGCCGTCGAGATCGAAGGGGTTGGGCAGCCGCAGCCGCTGCAGCTCGAGCACGTCGCGGAATCCGTCGGTCACGAGGAGCCCGAGGCGCGCGCCGGTTCGTTGGATGAGCGTGTTCACGGCGATCGTCGTGCCGTGCACGACCGTGCCGATCTCCGCCGGGTCGATCCCGTGCTCGCTCGCCAGCTGGGCCAGGCCCGTCCGCACCGCCGCCGCGAACTCGTGCGGCGTCGAGGGCACCTTGAGCCCCCTCAGCGCCCCCGTCCGGGTGTCGAAGACGCTGAAGTCGGTGAAGGTGCCGCCGATGTCGATGCCGAGCCAGTAGCGGAACGCGGAAGCCACCGCGGCCCGGACGCCTGCCTCAGGCAGGCAGGCGCTCGTACATGTCGTGCACCTCGGGGCCGTGGAAGCGCGCCACCCGGTCGGTGGGCGGCAGCTTTTCCGTATAGAAGAACCCCGGCAGCTCGTCGTCCTTCGCGGTGAACCCAGCTTGGCGGTTGAACTCGTGCTCGAGCCGGAGCGTCTCGTGGCCGAGCTGGGTCCAGAACTCCGGGGTGAGACTGGTCCCGCAGGCGCTGTTGATCGCGTCGATGATGAACGCGATGTTCACCTCGGTCACGCTGCGGCCGAAGAGACAGAGCCCGAGCGAGTCCGTGGCCGCGACGTTGGTCTGCACGACCAGGCTCTGGCCGATGATGGCGTTGAGGTCCATCTCGCGGGTATTGAGCCGCGGCAGATTGCCGGCGGTATGGTCCGCGCCCATCGCCGTGGCCATCATGGCCACGCCGGTGGCCTCGACCACGCGGGGATCGTAGGCGCTGATCGCCTGCTTCTTGATGACGGGCACGCGCGCCACCTTGTAGTGCGCACCGACGCGGGCGGTGCCCTGGGCCCAGAGGCGGCCCTTCTCGGTGCCGGCGCGGACCTCGGCCAGGCAGTCGGCCATGAACTTCGCGTCACCGAAGGCGCCGAGCCCGGCCTCCATCAGCACCGCGAGCATGGCGCCGGTCTCGATCGTGTCCACGCCGAGGTCGTTCGCGATGTAGTTGAGCCCGGCGAGGTCGTCGGGATCGGTAAGGCCGCAGTTCGTGCCGAGAAGGCCCAGCGTTTCGTACTCCACCGGGGAGACGATCTCCTTGCCGGAGGCGTCCGCGTAGAGATTGCTGCACTGGATGATGCAGCCGGGCATGCACGCGTGGGTTTGCTCGCCGCCGCGCGAGTTGTTGAGCTCGGTGATGTAGTCGCCGCCCATCTTGAAGCGCTCGCCGGTGGCGAGATCGACCTGGCGTCCCGCGCTGAAGTTCCGCACGGGCAGGCCGCCCATCTGGTTCTGCACGTCGGCCATGCCCATGGTGCCGATCTTCTGATAGAAGTTCGTGATGATGCCGTCGGCCTGCAGCAGCTTCGCGTATTCCTTGACGGCGACGTTGACCTTCTTGACGTCGTGGAACGCGGGCATCTTGTCGAGGTCGACCACGATGGCCTTCACCTTCTTCGAGCCCATCACCGCGCCCACGCCGCCGCGTGCGGCGAGACGCGAGGGTCGGCCGTCCTTGTCGCTGAACGCGATGCCCGCGATCAGGCCGAGATACTCGCCCACCGGCCCACAGAGCCCGACGGTGACCTTCTTGCCGTACTTCGCGTGGAGCATGCGGTCGGCCTCGAAGTTGCCCTTGCCGAGATAGGGCGACCCGTCATCGAAGGCGATCGTGCCGTCCTTCTTGAAGTGGATGACCACCCAGGTCGGCGAGGCGCCGTGCAGCGTGAATCCCGCGACGGACTGCTGGCCGAGGGCGTAGGCGAAGGAGCCGCCGCCATTGGCCTCCTTGATGCCGCCGGTGAGCGGGCTGCGGCAGCCCACGCTGGTGCGGTTGGCGTTCGAGAAGCTCGATCCGGCGAAGGGTCCCGCCGAGAAGATGAGGGGATTCTGCGGCGAGAGCGGATCGACCGTGGCGGCCCCGCATTCGAGCAGGGTCCGGGCGATCAGATTGCGGCCTGCCCTGACGACCTCCTCGCCGTTCAGCTCGCGACTCGTGATGGTCCGGTCGTCCAGGCGGATGTCCAGGTACTTGCGCATCGCTCGCTCCTTCTCGAGTACGGGTGAGGACCCCTGGGGGTCGCCCTAGTCTATCCGATTGCCGGGGGGTCCGCCCACCGGTATCATCCCGTTCTCGTGACGAGACCGAGCCCTGCGACGTGAGCAGCCCACCCCCCTTCTTCGCCCTCGACGGCGATCGCTTCGTGCCCTCCGCGTCGGCGCGGGGGCCCTGGAGCCCGCAACATCAGCACGGCGGTCCGCCCGCCGCCCTCCTGGCGCGCGCATTCGCGCGGCAGGCTCCCTCCGACGCGCAGATCGCGCGGCTGACCTTCGATTTCCTGCGGCCGGTGCCGCTGACGCCGCTCACCGTCGTCACGCGGGTGGTCCGGGCCGGCGCGAAGGTGCAGCGCTTCGCGGGCTCGCTGGCCACCGAGGACGGCACCACGGTCATGGAGGCGAGCTGTCTCGCGATGCGCGTGGCGCCGGCCAGCGTCGCGGTGACGCCCGACGCCCCGGCGGCGCCCCCGCCGCCCGAGGCGGGCGCGCCCTTCGACCTCCCGCTGATCCGGGGCGAGGAGGGCTATCATCGCGCCGTGGAGTGCCGCCTCGCGCGGGGCGTCTGGGGACGCGGGCCCACCGCGGTGTGGGTGCGGCTCCGCGTGCCGCTGGTCGCCGGCGAGGCGCCGACGCCGCTTGAATCACTCGTGACGGCGGCCGACACGGCGAGCGGCGTGGCCCTCGTCGTGGATCCCGCGCGCGCCACGTTCGTCAACGGTGATCTCACCATCGCGCTCCACCGGACCCCGATCGGCGAGTGGATCTGCCTCGACGCTGCCACCACCGGCGAGCCGCACGGCATCGGCCTGGCCCGCGCGCGCCTCTGGGACGGAGCGGGCCTCGTGGGGCGCTCGCTCCAGACGCTCCTGCTCGAGACGCGCGCGTAGCTAGCGGTGCTCGCTGGTCGCCACGCCCGGCACGGCCTTCCTCACCACGCGGTCGCGCATGATCGTGCTGACCGGGGGGAACGCCTTCCGGGCCTCGGGCGGCACGGGCTTCCACTCTGACGTGCCCGGGCGGCCTTTGAAGTAGTCGAACGGCTGCGCGCCGGGCCCTCCGGGGCGGCCCACCACGATGCGCCCCACCATTCCCGCCGCCTCGTGCGGCATGCAGAAATAGTCGTAGACGCCGGGTACCCGTAGCGTCACCTCGAAGTGGTTGCCAGGGTTCACGAGGAACTTCGAGTCCCACGGCTCGGCCCCCTCGGGGATGCGCAGCGAGTGCCGGTCGTTCTTCGGGTGATACGCGCTCGTGGTGTGGACGTTCGAGTGCACGATCCAGCGCACCGTCTGCCCGGGCTCGATGCGGATCCCGATCGGGTCGAACCACACCGTGGTGCCCAGGGGGTCACTCATCATGTGGATCTCGACCGGGCCCGCCGCGTGGGCGGAGCGGGGCACCGCGAGGCCGGCGAGCCAGAGCCCGCCGGCCTCGAGCAGCTCACGCCGTGTCACTTGAGGCTCGCCGCCTTCTCGGGCGACACGTACCAGACGACGACGTGATAGTGCGGCTCGGCGACGCCGGGATGGCCGGCGTTGAAGTAGACGTCGACGTGATCCACCTTCTCCTTCGCCGCGGTCAGATTGTTGAAGCCCTTGTGGGCGTCCAGGTCCTTCAGCGGGATCATGTAGACGGTGCTGACCAGCTTCCCGTCCTTGTCGTAGGCGAGGAAGGGGCCAGCCGGGAGCGTCTTGGGATCGACGTAGAGGGTGCCCAACCCCGGCAGGAAGTCGGGGAGCGCCACCAGCCCGCTGACCTTCTGATAATTGCCGCCGGGCGGCGCTTTCTCCTGCGCCGATGCGGGTGCGACCATCGCCGCGGCGGCGAGGGCCACTGCCAGAACCGAGAACCGAAGACCCTTCTGTGACATGTCCGTTCCTCCTCCTCTGGGGTGCGATGCCGAGCTGTCTCGTCATGGCTTGGTGTCGGAGGAGGGCGGGATCTTACGTGCGGTCGTCGGGCTCCGAGCGCAGGAGGTCGCGCAGCGTCTCGAACTCATCGCGGCAGACTCCGCACTGCCGAAGGTGATGGGCGAGACGGATCAGGATCGGGGCATCGGTGGCGCCCGCCAGGTCGAGCTCGACCCCAGGGGAGAGCAGGTCGAAGCACTCCGAGCAGGAGATCTCCTCGGCCTCCGTCTCGGAGACGTCACGCAGCAGACGCTCGATCACACGTGGGTCCACAGATCGCTCCACTCTCTAGTAACTCCGGGCGGGCAAATCTTACCCCGCCTCGCCGAACATTCCGAGCACCTCGCCGGGCGCGAAGCCCCGAGCCTCGAGCCGCGTCTTGAGCTTCCACCGGGCGTCGTGCAGGAGCTTGTAGACGGCGTTGCGCGACGAGCCCCAGTGCCGGACCAGCTCGTCGAGCGGCACCTCGTCGACCACGATGGCCTTGAGCGCCTGCCGCTGCCGCTCGGAGAGCTCGGTCTCGATGATCTCCTCGATCACCTTCCATGCCTCGCCGCGCCGGGCCGCTTGATCCGGGTCGACGGAACGCGCGTCGGTCTCGAGGCGCCACGTCGAGGGGCCGGCCTGGTCGAGCAATGCGTCGAGGGAGACGGGCTTCCAGGCCTCGCGGCGGCCGGCGACCAGCGCCATGTTGATGGCGAACTTGTACGCCCACGTCGTGAAGCGGCTGTCGCCGCGGAAGTCCGGCAGGCGGTCCAGAATGGCCACCAGCGCGTTCTGGGCACAGTCCTCGGCGAGCTGATCCACGTCGAACGCGCCGTGGCGACCCGCGCGGCTCTGGCCGCGCTGCAGCGCGAAGCGCGCCGCCCGGACCAGGAGGACCCGCAGCTCGTGGAGCGCGGCGGCTTGCGCTTCGCCGCGCCCCGCCAGCGCCTGGATCCACTGATCATTCGTCCTCATCGGCGTCCCGGAGGCCAGGATAGCAGTCTTGACCCTCCCCCGCGGATGAGGTAATAAGGACATATCCCGGTAGGGAAAGGTAAGATCATATGAATACACGGCTTACGGCCCCGATCGGCATCCTGGATGAGCACCCCGAGTGGTCGACTCGCCTCATCGCCGAGCTGACCCGGCGAGGCCTGCCCTGGGAGAAGATCGATCACTCGAATCACGCCTTCGACCCCCATGACCGCCGTCCCGCGTACTCGGTCATCGTCAACCGCTCGAGCCCCTCGTCGCACACACGGGGGCATGCGGGCGTGCTCTTCTACGCCGAGGCCTTCCTCGCTCACGTGGAGTCGCTCGGCATTCCCGTGATCAACCGCGTCGCCGCGTACCGGTTCGAGAAGTCGAAGGCGCTGCAGCTCGGGCTCTTCGAGCGGTTGGGCGTGCGCTATCCGCGCGCGGTCGTCGTGAACCACCGCGACCAGGTCCTCAAGGCGCTCGACGAGGTGCGCTTCCCGCTCGTGATCAAGCCCAATGTCGGCGGCTCCGGCGCCGGTATCGTGCGGTTCTCGACGCGCGAGGAGCTCGCCGAGCGTCTCGACACCCTCGCCTTCGGGCCCGACGGGACCGCGCTGGTGCAGGAGTTCATCGAATCAGAAGATGGGGCGATCGTCCGCGTCGAGGTGCTGGACGGAACCTACCTCTACGCCATCCGAATCGTCCGTGACCGCGACGCCGGCTTCAATCTCTGCCCCGCGGACATCTGCCAGACTGGGCCGGCGCCGGCCGCCGCGCCCGCCGTGGAGCTCGGCGCCTGCCCGGTGGACGTCAAGCCGGGGCTCGACGTGCGCGGCTACGACGCCCCCGCGGAGGCCATCGATACGGTGATCCGCCTCACCCGGGCCGCGTCGATCGACGTGGGCGGCGTGGAATACCTCGTCAACAAGGCCGACGGGAAGATCTACTACTACGACGTCAACGCCACCTCGAACTTCGTGGCGAACGCGCCGGCCGTCGTGGGCTTCGAGCCGACGGAGCGCTTCGTGGACTTCATCGTCGAGGTCGCTCAGCACGGCGGCCGGCCCGGCCGGAGCGCGTAGCCCGGCTCAGGGCGTCGGGTACACTGGAGGTCGATCCCCGGAGGCTCGACCTCATGGCCCAGCTTTCGTTGTTTCCCTCCGCGCACGAGACCGTGCTCGTCGACGACGAGCGCGGCCGTGTCGTCTACTGGCCCGACTGCGTTCCGACCGAGACGGCGGGCGCCTGGCTCGCGGAGCTCCGCGAGTCGGTGCCGTGGAAGACGGAGCGCCGCCGCATGTACGACCGCGACGTGGACGTGCCGCGGCTCCAGGCGCACTTCTCCCTCGTCACGGACGAGGGCGGAGCGCCGCCCGCGCTTCGCCTCGCGGCGGCGCACGTCGTGGCCGCGACCGGCGTGGCCTTCAACAGCGTGGGCCTCAATTTCTATCGCGACGGCCGGGACAGCGTGGCGCCGCACAACGACCACCTCGACGAGATCGTCGAGCGTTTTCCCATCGCGCTGCTCTCGCTGGGCGAGACCCGTCGCATGACCATCCGCGCCAAGGCGCCCCCGCGCCGGGTCCTCCACGTGGACCTCGCGGCGGGGAGCCTCCTCCTCATGAGCTACGAGACGCAGCTCCACTACACGCACGGGATCCCGAAGACCACCGAGCGGGTGGGGCCGCGGATCAGTCTCGCCTTTCGCGTGAGGCCCGCGGAGAGCCCCAAGAGGCCCTTCAGCGCAGCTCGCGGCAGGTGACGAGCTGGGGCGCGGGCCGGGCCGCCGCGAGGGGCGCGCGCGAGCCCACCAGGACCAGGCGCAGATCCGACGGGCTCGCGGACCGCGCGCACAGCGTGCGGAAGCCAGCGAGATACGCCCGGCGCTCGGGATAGGGCGGCGTCTTCACGTCCCGCATGGCCCACGGCAGGAGCCGCACGATGAGCCGGCCGTCGGTGCCCGTTTCGGCCACCGCGCGGGCGTGCGGGCCCAGGCTCGGCGCGGCGCCGCGCTCGGCGGCGAGCCATGCCTCGTCCACGTTCAGCGAGTAGAGCGAGAACGAGAGGTAGGCGTCCCAGAGCCCCACCGGGTGGAGCGCGGGGAGGACGCCCACCAGCACGACCAGCGTGCGGTGATACCAGCCGCTGGACCACAGCAGCGCGCGCGGCGGGTCGGCCTCGTTCCAGAAGAGCAGCAGGACGAGGATGCCGAGCGCGAGGTTCCAGGGCCAGACGACGGGATTCCAGCGCTGGCCGAGCGGCCCCAGGGCGAGCAGCAGCAGGCCGTGCATGAGCGCCGCCGCGAGGGCCGCCGGGCGTCGCGTGGGCGGCAGCAGAAGCCCCACGCCGATCAGCGCCTCCCCGACGCCCAGCAGCATGCCGAGCGGGGCCAGCCATCCCGACGGCAACGCCGCCGCCGCGCCCAGCGGCGCCAGAGCCCACGGCAGTACCGAGGGGCCGAAGTCCGGATTCAGCTTGCTGACGCCGCTCCAGATGTAGGTCGCCACCAGCACGAGCTGACACGCCTGACGCGGCCGATCGACGAAGGCGAAAGCGGCCAGCAGCAGCGCGCCCTGATAGAGCCACGGCTGCAGGCGGTTCTGGTCCCCGACCACGAGCAGGGCCGCGACGGCGATGAAGGGCAGGGGCGTCCAGGCACGCGGGACGAGGGCGAGGGCGAGGAGGACGAGGAGAAGGAGGACTGTCCACGCCGAGAGCGCGTCCGGGACGGCCGGAAGCGGCAGCCAGGGCGCGGTCGGGAACTCGCGGCTGGTCCCCCAGAGCGGCCAGCTCAGCGCGATGCACGCGGCGAGCATGGCCACGACGAGCGCGCGCGTCCCGCCCAGGCGTGCCCCCAGGGGGTCGCGCCGCGTCAACGCGTCAGGGATGCGGGCCCCACGGCGCGGCGGGTGCTCCAGGAATGCACCACGGGGAGCACTTCCTTGGCGTAGAGACGGAGCCCGGTCTCGGCCACGTCGAGGGGCGTGCCCCCGAAGCGGAACGACGTCGCCAGCTCGAAATCGCCCACGAGGCCGCGCCGCTCCTCGAGCTTGCGCAGGATGCGGTCGGGGGTGCCCCAGACCGCGGCCTCCATGAAGGCGGAGACGATCCCGTCCATGCCGATCTCGCGAGCCATCGCGATCTTCTGGGCGTAGGCGTCGTAGCCCTTCACGGTGCTGAAGTGCGGCCCCAGCAGCTCGTAGTGGTAGAAATTGCTCTCCACGAACTTGCCCATGTAGCGGCGCGCCTTTTCCTCGGCGCCGTCGAGCGTGGGCGTGCACACGCAGAAGTCGGCGAGGAGGGGCGGCCCCGCCTCGTGCCCGTGCATCGCGCGCACGAGCTCGCGATGCTTCTGGATCGCGGGCATGCGGATGGGCCAGGGCCGGTCCGCGAACATGACCATCCTGGCGTCGAGGCGGGCGGCCGAGACGACCGAGTCGTCGGACGAGGCCACCGCGTAGAGGCGGCCGTCGAAGCGGCGAGTCGGGCGTGGGCGGATCTCGGTGCGCGGCTGCGGGTAGAACGGCCCATGGCCCTCCATGACGCCGGTGTGGAGGGCCCGCAGGATCATCTGCGAGGCCTCGTCGAAGCGCTCGCGCGATTCGTCCATCGTGCCGCGGAAGGCCTCGAATTCGCGCCGGGCGAGCCCCCGGCCGATGCCGAGGCGCAAGCGGCCCCGGCTCAGGTGATCGAGCATGGAGACCTGCTCGGCCACCCGCAGGGGATCGTGCCAGGGCAGGATCACCGCGGCGGTGCCGAGACCGATGTCGCGACACTCGGCGGCGAGATAGGACATGAGCTGCAGGTTGTCGGGGCAGAACGAGTAGTCGTTGAAGTGGTGCTCGACCGACCAGAGCACGTCGAAGCCCAGGTCCGCGGCGAGCCGGGCGAGGCGCAGCTCCTCATCCCAGACCTGCGCGTCGGAGACATCGGTCCAGCCGTAGCTGGCGAACACCATTTGCAGGCCGACGTCCATCGGAGACTCCTCCCGGGCACGCGGGCGCCGAGCCCAAGCGGCCGGCGTCATGATTTCACGATTGCCGGCCGCGCACAATCGAGCGATGCTACCGGCCATGAGCGCGAACACTCGACCCGTCGCCGTCGTCGTGGGGGCCACGTCCAAGTGGCAAGCAGATGGCCGCAACACCAAGCTGGCGCACGGCAAGGCGCTGGACGACCGTGACGTGCCGGTCGGCGTGCGCTGGGGCGTGGGCGGCGCCATCGCCCAGAAGTTCGCCCGGGAAGGCTTCGTGACCGTGCTGACGACCCGCAAGGCCGCGAACGCGGCTCCGCTCGAGAAGGCCATTCAGGAGCATGGCGGCACGGCCTTCACCGTCGAGCTGGACCTCGTGTCGCAGGACTCGATCACGAAGGCGTTCGCCACCATTCGCGAGCGGGCGGGCGATCCCGCGGTGCTCGTCTACAACGCGGGCTATCTCGAGGGGCGTGACCTTCCGCCCGACAAGGAGCTGCTGGAGCACGTGCCGCTGGACATCTTCGAGACCGCGCAGCACATCGCGAGCCGTGGCCCCTTCCTCGTCGCCAAGGAAGTCCTCCCGGCGATGCGGAAGCGCGGCCACGGCTCCTTCCTCATCTCGAACAACGCCTCGTCGCTGCGGGGCCGCAAGCGCCTCACCGGGCAGTCGCTGTACTACCCGCGCGTGATGATGCGCACGCTGGCGCAGGTGCTCACGGAGGAGTACTCCGAGCACGGCGTCCACGTGGCCAACGTCGTGATCGACGGCCTTATCGACTCGCCGGGCACCCGCGCGCTGGCCCGGGCGCGGGAGCATCCCGAGATCGTGATGAACCCCGAGAAGATCGCGGAGGCCTTTTACTACCTCCACACACAGGACCGATCCTGCTGGACGCATGAGCTCCAGCTCACGCCCTACTCGACCAAGCCGAGCTTCTAGCGGTCGGCGAGCGGCCGGCTAGCGCCCGGCTTGGGCGATGACGCCGGCTCCGAGGAGGCGCTCGATCTCCGCGGCGGCGATCCCGGCGGCGCGCAGCACCTCGACGGTGTGCTGCCCGATCTCGGGGGCGAAGGTCGCCGGCGCCTTGTCCGCGTCGCCGACCTGGAGCGGGCTCGACACGGTGTGGGAGGCGCCGAACCGCGGGTCGTCGGTCGGCACGAGCGCGCCGCTCGCGCGCATCTGCTCGTCGCGGGGAATGTCGTCGAGAGTCGCGACCACGCCGAACGCCACGCCGGTCGTTTCCAGAATTGGCGACCACGCCGCCCAGTCCCGGCTGGCGAACAGCTCGTCGAGCAGGCCGGTGAGGACTCGCGCGTTGGTGTGGCGGGCGGCCCGTGTCGCGAAGCGCGGATCGGTCAGGAGGTCCTCGCGGCCGATCCCCCGCGCGAAGGGCTCCCAGTGGCGCTCGTCGCCCGTGATCGTGAGCATGAACCAGCGTCCGTCGCGGCACCGGTACATGTTGGCGAGGGCGCTGATCGCCTCCTCGCGGGGCGGGCGCACCTCCGTACGCACGCCGCAGAGGATGCCCTGCACGGGGATCGCGTTCATCCAGAGTCCGTTGGCCAGGAGCGAGGTCGAGACCTTGGTGCCGCGCCCGGTGCGCTCGCGCTGAAAGAGCCCCGCCATGATCGCGGCGAAGAGCGCGGTCCCGGTGGGGTGATCGCCCATGCCCGGGAGCGAGCGGGCAGGGGGCACGTCCGGTGAGGCACGCACCAGGTCCATGAGCCCGGTGCGGGCCCAGAGCGCGATGCTGTCGAAGCCGGGCTTGCTGGCCTCCTCACCCGCCTCGCCGTAGGCGCTGATCGACGCATAGACCAGGCGCGGGTTCAGTGGGGCGAGGTCCTCGTAGCGCACGCGGAGCCGCGCCCGCGAGTCCAGCGGCGCGTTGGTCACGAACACGTCGACGTCCTTCACCAGACGGCGCAGGAGCCGCTGCCCGTCCTCCGTGCGGAGGTCGATGGCGACGCTCCGCTTGGTGCGGTTGTCGACGATCCAGGGATAGTTGTACACGCTCGCCGGATATCCGGAGCCGCGCACGCGGTAGACGTCTCCGGTGGGCGGCTCCACCTTGATGACGTCGGCGCCGAAGTCCGCCATCATCGTGGTCGAGACCGGACCCGCGATGAAGTTGGCCGCGTCGATCACGCGGATGCCCTCGAGGAAGCGCGCCATGGTCGGGACCTCCGGTGGCGAACGTAACACGAACCCGCGCCGCTCGGTCTTCGAGCCACCATCCACCTGATGCCGCTCACCATTTGCGAGGCCGCGGCGACGTGCCGCATACTCCGGGAGATGATCGTGACGCGACGCACATTCCTGGCCGGACTGGTACCCGTCGCTACCGTCGCTACCTCGCCAGCCGCGAGCTGGAGTCAACCTCGCGCGCGCCTTGGCTATCTGTCGGGCGGTCACAAGGACGAGAATGCCGCGAACACGGTGGACATCCTGCGTGCGGGCCTTCGCGAGCTCGGATGGCGTGCCGGCGACAACCTCCTGATCGAGGAACGCTATGCGGGCGGGGACTCCGCAAGCCTCCCGCGCCTGGCCCGAGAGCTGGTCGCGCAGCGTCCCGATGTGCTCGCCTGCACGGGCTCGACGGAGACGCGCGCGCTTCAAGCCGCGACGGGCACGATTCCGATCGTGTTCCTGCAGGTCGCGGCGGATCCGGTGGCCGCCGGCTTCGTCCAGACCATCGTGCGCCCGGGGCGCAACATTACTGGCTTCACGCAGGCACCGCAGTTTCTGTGGAGCAAGCGGATCGCGCTGCTGACGGACGTCCTCGGCCGCCCGCCCCGCCGTCTCGCCTGGCTCGGCACTCCAGGTAATACGACGACCGCGACGAGTTGGCCCGATGCCCGTGACGCGGCGGCTCAGTTCAAGTGCGACGTGATCCGTGTGGACGCCAGCGGACGGGCCGACCTCGAGCGCGCCTTCGAGATGATCAAGGGCCGGGACGCGCTGCTGGTGCAGTTCGACTTCTTGTTTGCGGTCGAGCGGCGTCGCATAGCCGAGCTCGCGGCTCGCCATCGGATCCCCGCCATCTACGAGAATCGGATGCAGGTGCTGGGCGGCGGGCTCATGTCCTATGGGGCCGATCTGCGGGAGAACTACCGGCAAGGCGCGGGGTACGTGCACCGCATCCTCAACGGGTCGGTAGTGGGGGACCTGCCCGTGGTGCAGCCGAGCCGCTTCGAGTTCGTGCTCAACTTGAAGGCCGCCCGGGCGCTTGGCCTGAAGATCACGCCGGTCTTCCTCGCGCGCGCGGACGAGGTCGTCGAGTAGCCAAGCCCGATTTGACAGGGGCGAGCGGGGTGGCCACCCTGAGCGATAGGGAGGTGCGAGCCATGCATACCACCCCAATTCGCGGGCTGGCCGGCACGCTGGTCCTCGCTGCCGCGCTGCTGCTGCCCTCGGCCGTGCTGGCCGCCGATGACCAGGCGCTCGACGTGACGCAGGATCGTGTCTATCGCGAGGGCGTGTATCTGGTCGTGGACGCGCTGGTCCAGAACCACACCGGGGCCTACATCGACGGGGTGGAAGCCACCGTCGTGTTCCTCGACTTCTTCGACACGCTCCTGCGCGCCGAGCCCACCGTGCTGACCCCGGTGACGCTGGCGCCCGGCCAGTCGGCGTCCTTGCGGGTCGCCGTCCCGTACAACGATAGTGTGCGCAAGCTCGAGTACCGGTTCACCTGGCGCCAGCAGGGGACGCAGCTCCAGTCGAGCGTGCGGCGGGACATCTGGAAGGGCTCCGCGGTGCGCTGACCAGCGCTGCGCGGTGCGCGGCGCCGGCTACTGGCCCGGCAGCTTCGTGCTGAGCTCTTCCACCTTCTCGTCGCGGAAGATCGTCACGCGGAGATCGTCCCCCGGCTTGAGGGTCTCGAGGGACTTGAGGACCTTGCCAAGATCCTCGTTGCTGGCGGTGGTGATGCCCTGGACGGAGAGGATGATGTCCCCGCCCACCGGGACCGGCTTGCCGTCGACCAGCGCCATGCGGGCACCCCCGCGGAGCCCCATCTGGTCGCTGATCGTGCCCTTCACGACCTGCTTGATGAGGAAGCCCCCCGCCTGCGGGAGCTTGAACGCCTCGGCCATCTCGCCGGTGAGCAGGACCGCGTCCAGCCCGTAGAAGCGGCGGTTCTTCTCGAGCAGCAGCGTGCGCACGGTGTTCGCGGTGACGACGAACCCGAGGCCCTCGCTGCCCCCCGACTTGCTGATGTTGTGGCTGACGATGCCGATCAGGTCGCCGGCGCGGCTGAACATGGGGCCGCCGGAGTTGCCGGTGTTGATCACCGCGTCGGTCTGGAAGAACTCGGCCAGGGGGAAGTCCTTGGTGACGGTGTTCGGCTCCCAGCGGGCGCTGATGACGCCTTGGCTCAGGGAATGGCCCAGTCCATACGGCGCGCCGACGATGAAGACCGGGTCGCCGACCCGGACCGAATCGGAATCGACGAGCTTGGCTACCGCGGCGTCGCGGGGAACCACCTCTGCCTGGATGATCGAGATGTCCGCCCGAGGCTCGGAGCTGATCACGCGTGCGGGTACGGGGTCCTCGCCGAGGAACTCGACCATGATCTCGTTCATCGTGTGGACCACGTGTGCGGCGGTGGCGATCTTGCCGTCGGCAGAGATCAGCACGCCGGAGCCGATTTCGCGGAAGCGCGCGAATCCGTCCTCGGTGAGCTCTTCCCCCTTTGCCCGGATTACGACTACCGAGGGATTCACCCGACGGTACGCCTCGCCGAGCGTCTCGCCGGCCCCCGGCGTCGGCGCGATCAGGGGCAGGGCCATCAGCAAGGCCAGCCCGAGGCCGCCACGGCGGCGCATCAGTCCGGCCAAGTGTGGAGGAGGTAGAGCGCCTTCACGAGCGGGCTCGCGTCGGCGAAGGGTCCGAGCCAGCGCTCGTAGATCTGAACCAGCCCGGAGCGGTAGAGATGCGAGAGCGTGCGGTTCACATTGGCCTGGAAGGCGTTGTCACCCCGGCGCAGCATGAGCGCGTACGGCTCGTACGAGAAGAACTCGGAGCTCAGCTTGAGCTTCGCCGGGTCCTTCGCGGCCGACTGGAGTCCAGCGAGGAGAATGCGGTCCGACGCGTAGGCGTCGATCTTGCCTTCCTCGAGCGCCCGAAGTCCCTCGCCATGAATGGTCACGGTAACGATGGTGGCCTGGACGCCGGCGGCTGACATCGCCTGCGCGAGGGCCTTCTCGGTGGTCGTGTGCGGGATGAGCCCGACCCGCTTTCCGCCGAGATCCTTCAGCGTGCTGATGCCGGACTGGGCGGTGGCGAGCAGGCTACCGCCGTCGACGAAGATCATGTGGCTGAAGGCGACCTGCTCCATCCGGCTGAAGGTGATGGTGGTCGAGCCGCACTCGAGATCGATCGCGCCCTTGACCAGCTTCGAGATGCGATCGGCGGGTGTCACCGCCAGCCACGCGACCTTGAGCTCGGGCAGCTTCAGGGTCTGTCGCAGTCCGGCGACCACCTGCAGGCAGAGATCGACCGAGTAGCCGGTCGGCTTGCCGTCGCTGCCAATGAATGAGAAAGGCCGCGCGGTCTCGCGGTGGCCCAAGGTGATGACCCCCGTCTCCTTGATCTTGTCGAGCGTGGGGCGAATCTCCTGGGCCGCGGCCGGACCGGCGGCGGCGAGCAGCAGGATGAGCGCGAAGGCGAGCTTGAGTGACATGACGGTGGCTCCCTGGCCGACCACGGGGTCGAGGAAGAGAGTTCCAGACCTCCGCGACGCGACGCTATGAGACCTTCGTCCCATGGACCCACGCGCGGCAATCATCCTCGCGATCGGGTACGCGGTCGGGAGGATCCGGCTCGGCGGCGTGACCCTTGGCGCGGTGGTAGGCGTGCTCATCGCCGGGGTGATCATAGGACAGCTCGGAGTCAAGGTCTCCGCCGATCTCAAGACCGCCTCTTCCTGCTCTTCCTGTCGCGATCGGCTCCCGCAGCGGCCCCCAGTTCGCTCACCTACCGAGGCTGAGCCGGCGCGACGCGATTTGACTTGCCTGCGCCGCCCTTCTGGCAGACTCCTCTCATGCCGTGGTCACCCGATGGGAATGCCCTGCGCGGCCGTCTGGCTATCGTGGCCGGCGCGACGCGCGGTGCGGGGCGGGGGATCGCCGCCGCCCTGGGCGAGATGGGCGCCACTGTCGTGTGCACCGGCCGCAGCACGCGGGACGGGGGGCCGACCCGCTCCGACTACCGTGATCGGCCGGAGACCATCGAGGAGACGGCCGAGCTGGTCACCCGCCTCGGCGGCACGGGGATCGCGATGGCCGTCGACCATCTCGAGCGCGCCCAGGTCAAGTCGCTGGCCGAGCGGATCCGCGCCAAACACGGTCACGTCGACGTGCTCGTCAACGACATCTGGGGCGCGGAGGTGCTCAAGGGGGGACCCGCGGAGTGGAACACCCCGATCTGGCGCCACGACCTCGAAAAAGGCCTCCGGATCGTCAGGCTCGGCCTGGAGACGCACCTCGTGACATCCCACTACCTGCTGCCGCTCGTCATCGATCGGCCCGGTGGGCTGCTCATCGAGGTGACGGACGGCACCACGGACTACAACGCGGCGCACTACCGCATCTCGGTCTTCTATGATCTGGTGAAGGTCGCGGTGAACCGGCTGGCCTTCTCGCAGGGGCACGAGCTGAAAGCCCACGGCGCCACTGCCGTGGCGATCACCCCGGGCTGGCTCCGCTCCGAGATGATGCTCGACAACTTCGGTGTGACCGAGGACACGTGGCGCGACGCGCCCGGACGGTCCGCGCCGCCCGCCTTCGCGCATTCCGAGTCGCCGCGCTTCGTCGGGCGCGCCGTCGCGGCGCTCGCCGCGGATCCCGACCGGGCGCGCTGGAATCAGCAGTCGGTCACGTCGGGCCAGCTCGCCGCCGCGTACGGCTTCACCGACGTCGACGGCTCCCAGCCGGACATCTGGCGGGGCATGGACTAGCCCTCGGCCCGCGCGCGGGCCGAGGGCCCGTCACGCGGGCTTCACTGGGGTACGTACACCATCCACATCACGCCGAAGCGATCGGTGAGCATCCCGAAGCGCGGCGAGAAGAAGGTCTTGGTCAGCGGCATCTGCACCTTGCCGTCCTGGCTGAGGGCGCCGAAGAACCGGTCGGCCTCGGTCTCGTCCGCCACGATGAGCGACAGGGCGAACCCCTCGAAGCTCGGCTTGCCCTGCGCATGCCCGTCCGAGAGCATGAGGTCGCTGCCACCGATCTTGATATGGCCGTGCATGACCTTGTCCGACATGCCCGGGGGCGCCATGCCCGGATCGGGGCTGTCCTTGTAGCGCATGAGCCCCACCACTTCCGCCCCGACGGCGCGGCGGTAGAACTCGACCGCCTCGTCACAGCGGCCGTCGAAGAAGAGATATGCCTGGATCTGGGTCTTGGCTGTGTTCACAGGCCCTCCTTTGGTGTCCGGTACGCGGAGTCACCGGCTCGCCTATACGTCGAACGACCAGAGGGCAGATCGACAGCCCTACTACTGGATGACCTCGTCGGCCCGTCCTACGAGCGAGGACGGCAGCGAGAGCCCGAGGGACTTTGCCGTCTTGAGGTTGATGATGAACTCGAACTTCGACGGCTGCTCCACGGGGAGATCGCCCGGCTTGGCGCCCCGGAGGATCCGGTCCACGTAGCTGGCGGCGCTGCGCATCTGGGCGGCGGCGGAAGGGCTGTAGGTCGCGAGGCCGCCGGCGTCGACGTAGCCGCGATGCCCGTACATCGCGGGCACCCGGGCCTTTGCCGCGAGCTGGACGATCTTGGGGAGATGGACGAGGAACGTGCCATCCCAGGGGACGAGCACCGCCCCCGCGTGATCCCGGCCGATGGTCGCGAACGCGCGCTCGATGTCCTCCGGACCGTGGGCCTCGAGGCTCTGGAGCTGTGTACCCAGCGAGCGCGCCGCCACCTTCGCCTGCTCCAGCGCGAGCCGATGGCCCGGGTTGGCGGGATTGAGCAGCACGGTCTGGCGCGTGGCGCTCGGGGCGAGCTGCTTGAGCAGCTCGAGCTGCTTGCCGATGATCGCGGAGGCCAGGAAGGAGGTGCCGGTGACGTTCCCGCCGGGATGCGCGAGGCTCGCGACGAGCTGGTTCCCCACGGGGTCGCCCACGCTGACCATCACGATCGGGGTGGTCGGGCTCGCCTGCTGGGCGGCCAGCACGTTCTGCACCGCCGGGGCGACGATGACGTCGACCTTGAGCCGGACCAGCTCCGCCGCCAACGCGGGCAGCCGCTCGTAGTGGCCTTCCGAGGAGCGGTGCTCGAGCACGATGTTCCGCCCGTCCTCGTAACCGAGATCGCGCAGACCCTGCTCGAACACGCCCCAGAGCCGGGCGCCGCCGGGATCGCTGAGCGGGACATTGCCGAGCACGCCGATCCGGTACTTCACGGCCTGCTGCGCGCGAGCGGCGAGAGGTCCCGCGAGCGCGCCACCCACGGCGAGGGCCAGGAAGCGCCGGCGGCGCATCAGGCGGCGAGCCCCCGCGCGCTGCGGCGCAGAACTCGACCGGGCAGCGCGCCGGTGTGCTCCGCGCCGTCGACGACCACGGCGCCGTTCACCACCACCGTGCGGATACCCGCCGCGTAGCGATGAGGATCCGTGTAGGTCCCGCGCTCGCCGACGGTGGCCGGATCGAAGACGGTGAGGTCGGCGGCGAGGCCCTCGCGCACGAGGCCGCGGTCGACCAGGCCGAGGGCGGCGGCGCTGCCGCCCGTCATCTTCCACACCGCGGCTTCGAGCGAGAGGGTCTTGAGCTCCCGCACGTAGCGGCCGAGCACGCGCGCGAAGGTGCCGTAGTAGCGGGGGTGCGGCTTGCCGCCGGCGGTGGGACCGTAGGGCGCCATCGCGACCCCGTCGGAGCCGATCACGACCCAGGGCGTCCCAAGAATGGTCTGCACGTCGTCCTCGGCCATGGACTCGAAGACCACGCGCGTCGCGCCCCGGTCGGCGAGGAGCACGTCGCACAAGGTTTCGAGCCCGTCCCGGCCCCGCTCGGTGGCGATCTCGCCGATGGTGCGCCCCGCGTGCTCCGGATGCGCCACCGTGAGCGCGATGCGGACCGCGTCCCAGGACGGGAGCCGACCGAATGCCCCGCAGCCACGGGCCGCGATCTCGTCGGCCACGCGCGTGCGCACGGCCTTGTCGCCCAGGCGCGCCACCATGGCCTCCATGCCTCCCTCCTGGATCCAGGGGGGCAGGAGATTGCGCAGCGGATTGGTGGCGGTGGTGTAGGGGTACTGATCGCAGTCCACTCGGACACCGCGCGCCCGCGCGGCTTCGATGCGCTCCACCAGGCGCGCGGCCGCGCCCCAGTTCTCCGTGCCCGAGACCTTGAGATGGCCAATCTGCACGTGCACGCCCGAGCGCTCGCCCACCGCGATGGCCTCGTCCACCGCGTCGAACACGCTGCCGGCCTCGTTCCGGATGTGGGAGGCATAGGCGGCGTCGTGTCGGCGCAGCACGTCGCCGAGCGCCCGCATCTCCTCCGCCGAGGCGAACGACCCGGGTGGGGTGAACAGGCCCGATGAGAGCCCGATGGCCCCCGCGTCGAGGCCTTCCTCCAGATAGCGCGTCATGCGCGTCAGCTCGTCGGGGCGCAGCGGCCGTGGCTCCATGCCGGCCACGATCAGGCGCAGCGTGTTATGGCCTACCTGGAAGGCGACGTTCACCGACGTGGGCGGAAACTCCTCCACGTAGCGGGCGAAGCTCGTCTCGCGGAAGTCGTACCAGGGGCCGCTCGCGGCCAGGTAGTCACGGAGCGCGGCCACCCGATCGGCGGGCACCGGCGCGACCGAATACCCGCAGTTGCCGACCACTTCGGTGGTCACGCCCTGGCGGATCTTGCTCTCTGCCCGCGGGTTCGTGGGGAGGGCATAGTCCGAGTGGGTATGGATGTCGATGAAGCCGGGCGCCACCACGTGGCCGGTGGCGTCGATCACGCGCGCGGCCTCCCCCAGCTCGCGGCCGACGGCGACGATGCGGCCCTTCGCCACCGCGACGTCGAGCAGGCGGGCGGGGGCGCCGGTGCCGTCCACGACGCTCCCGCCCCGGACGATCAGATCGTGCATGGCGGGGCAGTATACCGTGGCGCGGCTGTAGAATAGCGACGACCTCCATGGATTCCAACGCATACGACGCCCTCGTCATCGGCGCCGGGCTCTCCGGGATGTATCAGCTCCACCGTCTGCGCGACCTGGGCGTGCGCGCCCGCGTGCTCGAGGCGGGGAGCGGGGTCGGCGGCACGTGGTACTGGAACCGCTATCCCGGCGCGCGCTTCGACTCCGAGAGCTGGACCTACGGCTATTCTTTCTCCGACGAGATCCTGCGCGAGTGGGAATGGTCCGAGCACTTCGCGCCGCAGCCCGAGACCCTGCGCTACTGCGACTTCGTCGCGGACAAGCTCGACCTGCGCCGGGACATCGAGTTCGGCTGTCGCGTGAAGGCCGCCGGCTACGACGAGGCGGCGAACGAATGGGAGATCGAGGCCGAGGACGGCCGGCGCTGGCGGACCCGCTTCCTCATCACCGCGGTGGGACCGCTGTCGGCACCTACCATGCCCACCATCCCCGGCGTCGAGGACTTCCGAGGGGAGGCGTATCACACCGGGCGCTGGCCCCACGAGCCCGTGACCTTCGCGGGCAAGCGGGTGGGAGTGATCGGCACGGGCGCCACTGCGGTGCAGGCCATCACCGAGATCGCCAAGACCGTGGGCCATCTCACGGTGTTTCAGCGCACGCCGAACTGGTGCGCGCCGCTCCATAATAGCCGGATCACCCCGGAGGAGCAGGGGCGCATCAAGGCCAGCTACGCAGAGATCTTCGAGACCTGCCGGAACTCCTTCGGCTGCTTCATCCACCAGGCCGACCCGCGGCACGCGCTGGAGGTGAGCCCGGAGGAGCGCGAGGCCTTCTACGAGAAGCTCTACGCCGCGCCAGGCTTCGGCATCTGGATGGGCAACTTCCGCGACGTGCTGATCAACGCGGAGGCCAACGCGACCATCACCGAGTTCGTGCGCCGCAAGATCCGCGCGCGGGTCACGGACCCGACGCTCGCCGAAAAGCTCATCCCCACCAATCACGGGTTCGGCACGCGGCGGGTTCCCCTCGAGAGCGGCTACTACGAGGTGTACAACCAGCCGAACGTGCGGCTGGTCGATCTCCGCGAGACGCCCATCGAGCGCATCACCCCCGTCGGGATCAAGACCACGGCGACCGAGCACGCGCTGGACATGATCATCTATGCCACCGGCTTCGACGCCATCACCGGCTCGTTCGACCGCATCGACATCCGCGGCCGGGGCGGCCGGCGGCTGCGGGACAAGTGGGCCGGGGGGCCGCGGACCTATCTCGGGCTTCAGGTCGAGGGCTTCCCGAACCTCTTCACGCTGGTCGGGCCGCACAACGCCGCGACCTTCTGCAATATCCCGCGCTGCATCGAGCAGAACGTGGAGTGGGTGACCGCGCTGTTGCGCCACATGCAGGCGCAGGGCCACACCCGCGTGGAGCCGACGACCGAGGCGGAGGAGGGCTGGACCCAGCACGTGCTGGACACCGGGCGCCGCATGCTCTTCACCCAGGTCGACTCGTGGATGATGGGCATCAACTCCAATGTCGAGGGCAAGAACACGCGTACCTTCGTGGTCTATGCCGGGGGCGCGCCGAAGTACCGGGAGCGGTGCGACGAGGTTGCGGCCGGCGGCTACACGGGGTTCACCTTCGCCTAACGTGTTCCGCGCATGCAGCATCTGAACGACCGCCTGCTCTTCTCGCCGTCGGACCTCGGCGGCTTCCTGGCCTGCGAGCATCTCACCCAGCTCGACCTCGCGGTGGCCCTGCGCGAGGCCCGCCGGCCCAGCTACGAGAACGCCTACGCCGAGCTCCTCCGCACCAAAGGGCAGGAGCACGAGCAGGCGTTCCTGGACGCCATCCGGAAGGGCGGCCACGCCGTGGTCGAGATCGGCCTCGACCGGACGCGCGACTTCGAGGCGGGCGCCCGCCGCACCCTGGGCGCCATGCGCGAGGGCGCCGAGTACATCTACCAAGCGGTGTTCTTCACCGGTGGGTGGCGGGGGGTGGGCGACTTCCTGGAGCGGGTGGAGCGGCCGTCCGCGCTCGGGGCCTGGAGCTATCACGTGCTCGACACCAAGCTCGCCCGGCATCCGCGGCCCGAGCACGCCTTGCAGCTCTCCTTCTACAGCCAGGCGCTCGAGGCGGCGCAGGGCGTCGCGGCGGAGCTGGCCTACGTGGTGCTGGGCACGCGCGAGCGCGTGCCGATCCGGCTGGTCGACGTCAACGCGTACTACCGCCGCGTGCGCGGGCGCTTCGAGGCGGCGGTCGCGACGCGCACGTCCACCGGGCCGTACCCCTGCCACTACTGCGCGTTCTGCGACTATCGGCGGCCGTGCGACGAGCGGCTCGAGCGCGAGGATCACGTGGTGCGCGTCGCCGGGATCCGTCGCGACCAGGTCAAGCGACTCTTTGCCGGCGGCTTCGCCACGTTGACCTCGCTCGCCCAGATGCCGCCGGGCACGCGGGTGCCGCGCGTGGCGGCGAGCACCCTGGACGGCCTGCGCGATCAGGCGGGCCTCCAGCTCGTGCGCCAGCGAACGGGCGCGCTCGAGTGGCATCCGCTCCCGGTCGAGGACGGGCGCGGCTTCATGGCGCTGCCGCTCCGCTCGCCGGGCGATCTGGTCCTCGACCTCGAGGGCCATCCCTTCTTCGAGCCGTCACGCGGGCTCGAGTATCTCTTCGGGATGCTCCTCCTCGACGAGGAGCCGCCCCGCTTCGAGACCCTGTGGGCGCACGATCGCGACGGGGAGCGCCGCGCCTTCGAGGGCTTCGTGGACCTGGTGCACGAGCGGCTGACGCGCTTTCCCGACCTGCACGTCTATCACTTCAGCGGCTCCGAGCCGAGCACGCTCAAGCGCCTCATGGCCGAGCACGGCACGCGCGACGCCCAGGTGGACGAGCTCCTCCGGCGCCGCGTGTTCGTGGACCTCCATACGATCCTGCGGCGGGCCCTCCGTGCCGGCGTGTCCAGCTACTCCCTGAAGGACGTCGAGGCGCTCTACGGTTTCGCGCGGTCCGCCGATGTCGAGTCGGGCACGCAGGCGATCCTCAACTACGAGCGGTGGCGGCACGTACGAGAGCCCGCGCTGCTCGACGCCATCGCGGCGTACAACCGGGAGGACTGCCTCGCCACGCTCGGATTGCTCGAGTGGCTGCATGGGGTGCGGCCGGCGGAGCTGCCGTGGCCCGCGCCACCGGACGTCACGCCGGCCGGGCCGGACGCCGCGGCGGCACAGGACGCGCGCCAGCAGCTCCGCGAGGCGCTGATTCTCGGCGAGGAGCCGGGCTCGTCGCGCTGGCTCGCGGGCGAGCTCCTCGAGTATCACCGCCGCGAGGCCCGGCCGGCGTGGTGGGCCTTCTTCGACCGCCTCGGGAAGTCCCCCGAGGAGCTGCTCGAGGACACGGAAGCGATCGCGTATCTCGACGCCGACACGAGCCGGCCGCCGGAGCGGGTGAAGCGGTCGCTCGTGCACACGCTCGTCTACCCGCCGCAGGACCACAAGCTCAGGCCGGGCGAGAGTGTCTACGATCCCGCCACCGGTCAGCTCGCGGGCAAGATCGAGGCGATCGACGACACCAACGAGCGCATGGGGCGTCTTCGCCTGGTCCGTGGTCCGAAGTTCGCGGGCGATCCCTTGCCGCAGGCGGTCGTGGCGGGCGGGCCGCTGGAAGACCGGACGCAGCGCGCCGCGCTGCTGCGGCTCGCGGAGTCGCTGCGCGCGGGCGACGGCCGCTACCCGGCGCCGCGCGCGGTGCTCGCGCGGGAGCGGCCGCGCATCCGAGGCCTGGCCCCGGACGTCCCGATACAGACCACCGACCTCGAGGCGATGAAGGCGCGAGCGCGCGGGCTCGACGGCAGTTATCTCTTCCTCCAGGGGCCGCCGGGGACCGGCAAGACCTGGACGGGCGCGCGGATCGTCGTCGATCTCCTCCGACACGGCCGGCGTGTGGGCATCGCGTCGCAGAGCCACAAGGCCATTCACAACCTGCTCGGCGAGATCGAGCAGGTGGCCTTGCAGGAAGGCATCGCCTTCAAGGGGCTCAAGAAGTCCAGCGCCGACAATCCCGAGTCCGAGTACCACGGCGCGCTCATCACAAGCGAGAGCGACAACGCCCGCTTTGCGCGCGCGGGGGCGGAGGTCCGGCTCATGGCGGGTACCGCGTGGCTCTTCTCCAGAGAGGAGCTGGACGGCGCGCTCGACGATCTCGTCATCGACGAGGCCGGCCAGATCTCCCTGGCGGACGCGCTGGCCATGGGCACAGCGGCGCGCAATGTGATCCTCCTGGGCGACCCGCTGCAGCTCGCTCAGGTGTCGCAGGGCGTGCACCCGCCCGGCACGGGCGCGTCCGTGCTGGAGCACCTCCTCGGCGATGCCGCCACCGTGCCCGAGGACCGCGGCGTGTTCCTCGAGCGGAGCTTTCGCATGCATCCCGGCGTCTCCGACTTCATCTCGGAGATCGTGTACGCGGGACGGCTGCACTCGGACGCCTCGGCGGCGCGTCGCGCGACGTCGCTGGGCACCGGTATCCGCTTCCTTCCTGTGGAGCACGAGGGGAACCGCTCGTCCTCGGACGAGGAGGTGGCCCGCGTGGCCGCGGCGATCGCGGCGATGCGCGCCGGCACGTTCACCGACGCCGCGGGGGCGACGCGCCCGCTTCGCCTCGAGGACTTCATGGTGGTGGCGCCGTACAACGCCCAGGTGCTCCGGCTGCGGGCCGGCCTTCCCGCGGGCGTGCGCGTTGGCACCGTCGACAAGTTCCAGGGGCAGGAGGCGCCGGTGGTGTTCTTCTCGATGGCGACCTCCACTGGCGAGGACGTGCCGCGGAGCCTCGCCTTCCTCTTCTCGCGCAATCGCCTGAACGTGGCCATCTCGCGCGCGCAGTGCCTGGCCGTGCTCGTGTGCTCGCCTCGGCTGCTGGAAGCCCGCTGCCAGTCGCTCGAGGAGATGCAGCTCGTCAACGCCCTTTGCCGCCTCGTGGAGTACGCGTCGCCCGCCGGCTGAGGCGAATCGACCCGTCGGGCACTCTCGTACCGGTCGGCGCACGCGAAAGCGGGCGCGGCACACCTCTTGCTCCGGTGGATTCCAGCAGGCGATTCCTCCGAAGGAGAGTCGAGATCGTCAAGACAACCCTCACACTATTGACGGCGGGGATCCTCGTCCTCGGACCGTCTCTGAGCTTCGCGCAGACTGGCGGCGGCAGCGGCACGTCGGGCGGGTCATCGAGTGGGGCGTCCGGTTCCGGATGGAGCGGAACGTCCGGCACGAGCGGGACCGGTCCCGGAGTGCCCGGACCGGGCAGTCCGAACCCGGGCCCAACCAATCCCGGGGCTCCGGGCGGCTCCGGCAGCATGTCCACCCCGAGCCCCGTCCCGAACCCCGCGCCGACCCCGCCGGGTAATCCGACCGGTCGCATGCCCGTGCCGTCGCCGGCGCCGAGCGGGCCGAGCAATCCCGCCGATACGACCGGCCCGTCCGGAAACGTGAAAGGCGATCCGGGATGTCCGCCGGGCTGGGGCCGGCTCCCCGGCAGCTCGGCGTGCCGTCCGGTGTCGCAGCTCCCGAACAGGTAACTCGAGGCTTACGGTTGCGCGGTAGCTCCGCCGGCGAGCATGGCGCGGATCTCTTCGTCGGACAGTCCCGCCTCCTTGAGGATCTCCACGCTGTGCTCGCCGAGGCGCGGCTGATGGCGCCGGATGTCGCCGGGCGTGCGACTGTACGTGGCGGGAATGTCGGGCGTCCGCAGCGGGCCCTCGCTCGGATGCTCGATGGTCTTCCAGAAGCCGGTGGCCTCGAGCTGCGGGTCGGTCAGGATCGAATCCAGGGTGTTGACGACCGTGGCGGGCACGTTCGCCGCGTCCAGCAGCGCGAGCCACTCGGCGTTGGTGCGCGTGCCCGCGATCTTCCCCAGCTCTTCGTAGAGCAGCTCGATGTGCGTGAGGCGTGACGCGAGCGTGCGGAAGCGCGGGTCGGCCAGGAGATCTTCGCGGCCGGCCACGCGAAAGAACGTCTGCCAGTGCGTGTCGGTGTAGGGGATGATCGCGAGATAGCCGTCCTTGGTGGGAAAGGGCCGGCGCCAGCGGTTCAGCACGCGCTTGTAACCGGGCGTGTCCAGCGCAGGAAGGAACGTCTCCCCGTAGAGGTGCTCGACCATCATCCACGCCACCACCGTCTCGAACATCGGCACCTCGATGGCCTGGCCCTCGCCGGTGCGGGCCTTGTGGAAGAGGCCCGCGAGGAGCGCGTGCGCCACCGCCATCGAGCTGGTCTTGTCGGCCACAATGGTGGGGAGATAGCGTGGGTCTCCGACCAGGGGCGCTTGCAGCGACGCCAGGCCTGACGCCGCCTGGATGATGTCGTCGTACACCGGCTTCTCGCCGTAGGGGCCCGCGGCACGGAAGCCGTAGGTCGCGCAGTAAACGATGCCGGGGTTGACCGCCCGCACCCGCTCGTACTCGACCTTCAGCCGCGCCGCCGCCTGCGGCCGGAAGTTGTGGACGAAGACGTCGGCGCCCTTGACGAGCCGCATCAGCGCGGCGTGCCCGGCGCTCTTCTTGAGATCCAGCACCACGCTGCGCTTGTTGCGATTGCACGCCAGGTAAAAAGCCGCCATGTCCGGGTTGCGTGTCGGCCCGAGCTTGCGGGTGGTGTCGCCCTCCGGCGGCTCGACCTTGACGACGTCGGCGCCTAGGTCGCCCAGCATCTGGGTGGCGAGGGGGCCGAGCACCACGGTAGTAGCGTCGACGATGCGCACGCCCTGGAGCGGGCCGGGCATGCGCCCGACGCTACGTCGGCGCGGCGCACGCTGTCAAGGCTGACTAGGCCGTCTTGCGCTTCCGCTTGCGCGTGGCTGCGCCGCGTCGCGCCGCGGCCTTCGGGGAGCGATCGGTGCCGCGCCGCTCCCGCGCCGAGCGCTTGGCCTGCTTCGCGAGCGCGGGGCGGGAGGCGGCGCTGCGGCCCTCCCGCTGGAGGGCGCGTGACGTGGCGCGGCTACGCTTCCGGGACGGCTTCCGCCTCCCACCGTCCTCCTGGCCGGCCTCGTACGCGTGCTCGGCGGCCTCGCGCGTCTTCTCGGACGTCTCGCCTTCCTCCGGGGGCTCCAGGGGCACGCCCGCCCGGCGCGCCTTCGAGAGACCGATGGCGATCGCCTGCTTGGTGGACCGGGCGCCGTGCTTGCCCTCGCGGATGTGGTGCATCTCCTCCTTGACGAACTCCCCTGCGGCGGTCGATGGCTTCTTGCCCTCGCGCAGGTCTTCCTCCGCTCGCTCCACGGTCTTCTTGTCAGGCATGGTGGCACCTCCTGTTCTCTCGGAACGCAAGAGGTGTGCCGAGTGGGACGATCCCGATGCGAGGGAACGATGCGGGCTAGACGCCCGGCTTCCGGAACTCGGGCGCCACCTTCTGCATGAAGAGGCGGAGGCTTCCCTCCGCGACCTCGGCGGTCATAGGGCCCAGGCGGAACACGAGGATGAGCCCGCCGACGCCGATGGCGTCGATCTCCGCGACGGCCTCCGCGACGGTGGCCGGCGAGCCGCAGAGCAGCGCGTGCCGCGGGTCGCTGCGGGCGGCCGGTGTCAGCTCCGGCCTGAGGAGCACGCCCTGCTCCTCGTAGATGCGCCGGCGCATGGCCTGCCGGAACGCGGCCTGGGCCTCGAAGGCGGGGAGGGCTAGGCGCTCCGCCTCGGCATCCGTCTCCGCCACGAAGACGTTACGCCACACCCAGGTGTCGGCCAGGTTCCTGGCGACGGCCGCCTCGTCGAACCCGCCTTCGCGCATCGTCCGGCGGTAGAGCTCGACGCGGTGGCGCGTGACGTCGTTGCTCTGCACGTTCATGAGGAACGGCCGCCCGGCGCGCGCCATCTCCAGCGTCGCCTCCTCGCTGGCGCAGGCGCGGATGATCGGTGGGTGGGGCTTGGTGTAGGGGCGGGGGCGGAGCCGGGGGAGCTGGAGCTGCCAGAACCGGCCGCGATGCTCGTAGGGCTCCGTGGTCCAGGCTTTGAGCATGATCTCCTCGGCTTCGAGCAGGCGCGCGTGCGCCTCCGCGGGGTCGATGCCGTAGCCCTGATAGTCGTAGATGTTGTACGCAGTGCCGCGCCCGAGCCCCACGAGCAGCCGCCCGCGGCTGATGTTGTCGATCAGGGCCATCTGCTCGGCCATGCGGATCGGGTGGTGGAGCGACATCTGCGCCACCGCGAAGCCGATGCGGATGCGCTCGGTGCTGGCGGCCAGCGCGGCGGCGAAGGTGACGGGATCGACGTAGGCGCAGATGCCGTCGAAGTGATGCTCGGCCAGCCAGAGCATCTCCATGCCGAGCTCGTCGCAGAGACGGCCCTCGCGGAGGGTCTCGTCGATGATCCGGCCGTCCTGATCTGGATCCGTGGACGCGGGGAAGAGGAAGTTGCTGAACTTCACGCGCGGTCCAGCCACGCGGCCATCAGCCGGCCGCCGTAGTCGTTGCCGAGGTTCGGGCCGAAGTTGCGCACATAAGACTCCCAGGCCGCCACCACGCGACCGGACGGGCCATAGAGATAGTAGACCTGCTCCGCGAGATGGCGCTGGATGTCCCACAGGATGTCCCGCCGCCGCCGCGCGTCGAGCGTGCGCCGCTGGAGACGGATCATCTCGGTGAGCTTGGGGTCGTCGACGCCGGACGAGTTGGTGCGCTGACCGGGCAGGTGCATCCCGGCCAGGTAGACATCGGGATAGAGCTGGCCGCCGCGCTGGCCCAGCATGAGCCGCTCGTAGCGGCCCAGCATGGCGCTCGACACGAAAGCGCCGGTCTCCTTGATCTTGAGCTCGGCGTCGATGCCCGCGCCCTTCCAGCTCCGGAGATAGATCTGCACGGCGTCGAGCCACTCGGGGCCGAAGGAGGCCGTCTCGAACGGCACCTTGAGCCCGCCGCCGTAGCCAGCCTCGGCAAGCAGACGCGCGGCGGCCGCGGCGTCGTGGCGATAGAGCCGCTGGCCCTCGGGCGTGAGCTGGTCGATCGGGATGGCCCAGTCCACCAGAGCCGGCGGCACCGCCGGCGTCGCGACGCCCTGGCCCTGAGCGAGCGGGCTCGCATCGAGGATGTCCTTGAGGCTCGTGGCGAGCGCGAGCGCGCGGCGCACGCGCACGTCGTTGAGGGGCGGCTGATCCAGCTTCATGGCCGCGAAGGAGCTCACCATCCACGTGAACTCCGCCGTCTGGAGCCCCGGCTTGCGCTTTCGGACGGCGTCCAGGTCGACGCGACGGACCGTCATGCCGAGGAGCGGCGCGAAGTCGAGCTGCCCGCCAAGCCAGTGGGCGAGCCGCGCCGCGCCGTCGCCCACCATCGAAGCCTCGACGCCGTCCGCGTAGGGCAGCCCCGACACGAAGTAGTCCGGATTACGCACGTACGAGAGGCGCACGTTGGGGTCGTAGCGCTCGAGCATCCACGGCCCGGTTCCGATGCAGGCTTCCGGACGCCGGACGTCGCCGAACTGCTCCACCGCCTCGCGGGGCAGGATCCACGTGGTGGTCGAGGCCACCGAGTCGAGGAACCACGCGAACGGCGCCTTGAGCGTGATGCGCACGGTGTAGCGATCGAGGGCCTCGACCCGGTCGATCTCCTCGAGCACGGCGCGGTTCGGATTGTGGACGGGACCGAGGAAGCGCTCGAAGGAGTACTTGACGTCGTCCGCGGTCAGCTCGCGGCCGTTCACCGGCGGCTTCGGGTGCCAGCGCACACCGCGACGGAGCTTGAACACGTACGTCGTGTCGCTGGTCTGACTCCAGGACTCCGCGAGATCGCCTTCAGGGATGAAGGTGCCGGGGACGACACCGGGGCCCGCCTTGTGCTTGAGGAGGCGGCTGTGCGTGAAGGACAGGGCGATCAGCGTGGCCCAGGACACGGTAAGATGCGGGTCGAAATGGGGCGGATCGCCCAGGCTGACCCGGAAAATTCCGCCGCGTTGCGGGACCTGGGACTCTGCGCTCCTGGACACCGCGAGCACGGCCGCGGCGCCGGCGGCACTGGCACGCAGCAGCTCACGTCGGGTGAGTCCCTGGTTCACCATGGCGCTCCCTTCCGGCTCCACGAGCCCGCCCGATCCTGCCAGAGCGACGCAACTGGGTCAAACCCGCCGTGGCACGGCGCTTGCTCCTTTCGACCATGATGACCGAATCGAGGCGGCGTTTCCTGGCACGCGCCGGAGCCTTCGCCGTGCCCGCGCTCGTCGTGCGCTCGCGCACGTCTTGGGCCGCGCCGTCGCTCAGCGTGCGCGATCTCGGCGCGCGGGGCGACGGCCGCACGGCGGACACGCGCCCCATCCAGGCCGCGATCGACCAGGCGGCCCGCGTCGGGGGCACCGTCGTGATCCCCGCCGGCCGGTATCGGGCCGGGACGCTCCGGCTGCGCAGCCGGGTGACCGTTCGACTCGAGCGCGATGCCGTCCTCCTCGCGAGTCCCGACGACAAGGACTTCGACCCGCCGGAAGAGCACGCCTACGAGACCTTCGCGGATCGGGAGACGCGCGACTTCTCGTTCGCGCTCCTGCAGGGACGAGGGCTCGAGGAGATCGCCATCGTCGGGCCCGGCCGCATCGACGGCAACCGCCGCTCGCGCGAAGGCCCGAAGCCCATCGCGCTGCGGGAGTGCCGCGGGATCCGGATCCACGGCGTCACCGTGGCCAATGCCGGCAACTACGCCCTCAGCCTGCTCGGCTGCGACGACGTGGACATCCGGGCCGTGACCATCGAGAACGGCCACGCCGACGGGATCGATCCCGATTGCTGCCGGAACGTGCGCATCGCCGACTGCACCGTGGAGTCGCGCGATGATGCGATCGTGCTCAAGACGAGCCTCGCCCTCGGCGCGCCGCGCGCCACCGAGGGGGTGACGGTTCAGGGCTGCCGGCTCGTGACGCATCACAACGCGCTCAAGCTCGGCACGGAGTCGAGCGGCGATTTTCGGCGGATCGTCTTCCGCGACTGCGTGGTCGAGGGCCGCCGTTACCCACTGAAGGGCGAGCTCAGCTCCGGAATCTCGCTGCAGGCGGTGGACGGGGGCACGATCGAGCACGTGAGCGTGTCGAACATCCGCATGAAGAACATCCGCACGCCGTTCTTCGTGCGGCGCGCGCGCCGCGGCCGGGGCCAGGAGATCGCGACGCCGGGAGCGCTTCGCGACGTCACGATCGCAAACGTCACCGCCACCGGCGTCGCCGGCACCGGCGCTCTCCTGGGCATTCCCGGCCATCCCGTGACCCGCGTCACGCTGCGCAACATCCACGTCTCCGCGCGCGGGGGTGAGAAGGCCGACGCCGTGACGCTGAACATTCCCGAGATGGAGCGGATGTACCCGGACGCGTACCTCTTCGGCGAGCTGCCCGGCTATGCGCTCTACGGGCGGCATGTCGAGGGCCTCGTGGTCGAGGGGCTGGACGCCACCGTGGAGCTGCGGGACGCGCGGCCCGCGGTGGTGGCCGACGATGTCCGCGGGGCGGAGCTCCATGGGATCCGGGTCCTGCCGCCCGTCGATGGTGGCCCGACGGTGTGGCTCCACGCGGTCCGGGACAGCACGCTCTCGGAGCTGCGGCGCCGCGGCTCGGGGCCCATGCAGATCCGCGTGAGCGGGCGCGACACCGCGCGGCTCACGCTGGTCGAGGGGGGGACGAGCCCCGCCGAGCGGTACACCGTCGCCCTCGACCCCGACGTGCCGCCGACCGTCGTCGCCATGACGTCGGGGCGCGACCGGCGGCTCTAGCGACCCCTAGCCATTCGGGCGATTCCCCCGCGTCCCCGCGGGGTGCATCGTGGGTCCACCAACGAAAGGGAGGATCCCGATGCAAACGCTCGTCTCGCTTTCCAACGACCTCGCCTCGGCCGTGGAGCGCGCCGCGCGCGCGGTCGTCACCGTACACGCCCGCCCCCGCCTGCCGTCAACGGGCATCGTGTGGCGCTCCGGGCTCGTGGTCACCGCCGAGCACACCGTGCGCCTCGAGTCCGACCTGCGCGTCACGTGGACGGACGGGCAGAGCGCGCCCGCCACGCTGGTGGCGCGCGATCCCGGCACCGACCTTGCGGTCCTGCGCGTCGCGGAGTCCGGGCGTCCCGCCGCCGAGCTGGGCGACAGCGGCGCCCTCCGCGCGGGACATCTGGCGCTGGCGGTGGGCTACGGGCCACGCGCGAGCTGGGGCGTCATCAGTGCCACCGGCGGGGCATGGCGGACCTGGCGAGGCGGCGACGTGGACCGGCTGCTGCGCGTCGACCTCGTGCTCTACCCCGGATTCTCGGGCGGGCCGCTCGTGGACGCCAGCGGCGCGGTGGTCGGTCTCGTGACCTCCGGCCTCTCCCGCCAGCTCGAGCTGGCCGTGCCCGCGACGACGGTGAGCCGTGTCGTGGATGAGCTGGTGTCACGCGGCCGGGTGAGCCGGGGCTATCTGGGCGTGGGGCTTCAGCCCGTGGCGCTCACCGAGGCGTTCAAGCGACTGGCGCCCGGCGCGGGCCTCGGGCTCATGGTCGTGAGCCTCGAGCCCGAGGGGCCAGCCGCGCGTGCCGGGCTCCTCCTCGGCGACGTGCTCACCGCGCTCGAGGGCACGCCGCTCCACGATCCCGGTGACGTCACCGCGGCCATCGTGGGCCGGCCGGTGGGCAGCAACGTGCGGGTCTCGCTGATTCGCGCGGGGTCCCCGCTCGACGTGAGCGTGACCGTCGGCGAGCGGCCTTCGCGGAAACGCTAGGCCGGAACCGCTACGATGGACGCGACGGAGACGCCGCAGGCGCTGGCGAGCGATCTCGCCGCGGTCGCCCGGGGCCTGCGGCAGAGCACGGTGGAGCTACGAGCCATGGAGCGTGCGATCGGGTCCGGCATCATCTGGGGCGGGGAGGGCCTGATCGTGACCTGCGCCCACGTCCTGCGGGGGGGCGGCCGCGCGAGCGGGGCGCCCATGGTGCGCCTCGCGGACGGCCGCCTCCTGCGCGCGGCGGTGCTGGCCTGCGACCGGCGGGTCGACCTGGCAGTCGTGCGCGTGGACGCCCACGATCTCCCGGCTGCGTCGATCGGGGATTCGGACCGCCTGCGCGCGGGCGAGCTGGTGCTCGCCGTCGGTCATCCGTGGGGGCTGATCGGCGCCGTCGTCACCGGCGTGGTGTACGCGGCATCGGGGCCGGAGGCGCCGACGGGCTCGCCATGGATCCGGGCCGATCTCCGGCTCGCGCCCGGCCACTCCGGCGGCCCCATGGCCGATGCGCGAGGCCGGGTGGTGGGCGTCAACACGATGATCGCGGGCGGCCTTGCCCTCGCGGTGCCGAGCCGCGTCGCGGGAGCGCTCGTGGAGCGGTGCCGCGCCCGGTGATCACCGTCGCGGTGCTCGCCGAGAGCACCAGGACTCGCACGCGGCTCGAGGCCCTCGTCGCCGCGCGCCCGGGGTGGCGGCTGATCGCGCCGCCCTCGGCGGACGTGCCCCTCGAGGCCGACGTGCTCGTGTTGGATCCTGGCGCGCGCGCCGTCGAGGCGGCGCTGCGGCCGCTGGCCCGCCATGCGCGCCTCCCCGCGATCCTCGTCCTGGGCGGCGCGGCGCCGCCGGTGGCCCTGCCGCGTCTCCTGCGCGCGGGGCTGCGCGGCCTGCTCCCGCGCGACGCCGCCGAGCCGGAAATCGCCGCGGCGATCGACGCGCTGGCGGCGGGATTGGTGGTGCTGCATCCCGCGGCCACGCGGGCCGCCGGCGCGCGGCCCGCGCTGCGAGCCGCGCCGGAGGAGGCACGGCCGGAGCCCCTGACCCCGCGCGAGCTGGAGGTGCTGACGATGCTGGCCGAGGGTCTCGGCAATCGCGCCATCGCGCGAAGCCTGGGGATCTCGGTGCACACCGTGAAGTTCCACGTCGCGGCGGTGCTCGACAAGCTGGGCGCGCGCAGCCGCGCGGAAGCCGTGGCGGTCGGCCTCCGCCGCGGCCTCCTCATGGTCTGACGCGCGCGGGCGCAAAGATCTCCACGTCGACGCCCGGCGACGCGTGGCAGATCGGCGGGCCGTCGGGCACGGGCAAGCCGGCCGCCGCAAGCAGCGTCTCGCCCAGGGCATCGACGCGCACCTCGTGAAGCGGGTAGGGATGGTGGCGCACACGCGCACGGTGAAGGCCGCCGAGCCGCGGCGCGTAGAGCGCGTAGCGCTCGACCAGAAAGTGATCCCGCGTGCCGGGCGCCGCGGGCCCCCGGGCCGCACCTACCGTCCACGTCGCCGCAAGCCGGGCCCCGCCTCCCCATCGGCGCGTGGCGTACTCGAATCCACCCCCCTCCGGGCGCATGCTCATGCGGGCGGGGAAGTACGGTAGGCCGTATGCGAGTCGTGCGGCGGCCACCGCGAGGAGCGAGGAGGCTTCCAGCGACCAGAAGAAAATGCCCGGTTCCCCGTCGGGGCCGAGCACGTAGGTCCGGAGATTGGTCTCGAGGAAGGCCAGGGCCAGCGCACGCGGCGCGCCCACGGGAAGCGAGTCCTCGATGCGGAAGGGGATCGCGGTGACCCACGCCTGCCCCTCGTGCAGGTGGAGCTCGAGGCCTGCGGGCACCCGCGGGCGCACCGCGTCGGACGGCATGGGCCAGTGCAGGAACAGGAGGTCACGCCACCGCTGATGCCCGACGGGCCTGGCGACGGGCGCGGCGCCGGCCAGGTCGCAGTCGGTCCCCGTCAACGGCCGGTCTCTGGGACGGTCATGACCTCCAGCAGGTGGCCGTTGGGATCCTCGAAGTAGAACCCCCGGCCACCTCGGCGGCGGTTCAGGCGCCCGTTGGCCGGCGCGTCGGGCTCGCTGCCGAACGAGAGCCCTCGGGCCTTCACGCGAGCCAGGACCCCGTCGAACTCGTCATCGCTCAGATGAAACGCGTAGTGCAGGCCCGGGAAGGCCTCGTCCTCGTCGGCGAAGTCGAAGGTGAGGGAGTCGTTGACCCGCACCTGCGCGAAATAGCCGCTCCCCGGCTCGACGGTGAGCCCGAGGATCTCGGCGAAGAACCGAGCCGAGGCCTTCTTGTCCTTTGAGGGCACGATCGTGTGGTCCAGACGAATGGTCATAGCTGCCTCCCAGCCTCACTATGCGCCGCCCACGCGGGCTCCGCATCTCACACGTACTCTTGTCCGTGCCGGGTCGCGGCGCGCCCGAGGGGGGCCGAACTACCTGGTAAGTTTTCCAGGGGGCTCCATGACACGGTCGCCGCGGTCTCCCCTTGCTCGTCTTTTTCGCCAGTTGGCGGAGCGCGGTCACGTCTACCCCGCTGGCATGGGCGTTGCCTTCTGGGGCGCGTCGGTCAATCGGCCGCCAAGGAGAGCGCAGATGCGCCAGACGATGTCCCAGACGAGGCACACGGCGAGCGATCGGACATGGGCGGTTGTGCTGGCCGGGGGCGAGGGCGTCCGGCTTCGGCCGTTGATCCGTCAGATCTACGACAAGGACCTTCCCAAGCAGTACGCCGTGCTCACCGGCGGCCGCACCCTCCTGGAAGAGACGCTGCAGCGCATCCGGCCCCTCGTCCCCCCGGAGCGGACCATCGTGGTCACGATGGCAAGCCACCTGCGCTACTTCGGCCGCGAGCTCCGGCAGGCCGAAGGGGGACCGCATGTGCTGGCCCAGCCGCAGGATCGCGGGACCGCTGCCGGCATCCTGCTGGCCGCGCACTGGATCCAGGCCCGGGACCACGGGGCGCCCATGATCCTCTTCCCCGCCGATCACTTCGTGCGGGACGAGGCGACTTTTCTCCGCTACACGGGCATCATGGGCAGCTTCGTCGAGAAGCATCCCGAGTGGCTCGTGGCGATGGGGATCGGCCCCACGGGCGCCGAGCCCGACTTCGGCTGGATTCAGCCGGGGGAGCGCCTGCCTGCCGCAGGCTATGCGCCCATATTTCGCGCCCGGCGCTTCGTGGAGAAGCCGTCGCCGGAAATGGCGGCGGGGCTCTGGGCGGCCGGAGGCCTCTGGAGCACGTTCATCGTGGCCGGGAGCACGTGGGCCTTCATCGACGCGGGGCGGGAATGCATCCCACGGCTGGACGAGCGCCTGTCGCGTGCCGTCGCCTTCGTGGGTGCGGAGCATGAGCACTGGGCGCTGGGACAGGCCTTCGCGCTGGCTCCGGCAGCGAACTTTTCCCGCTCGGTCCTCCAGATGACCACCAAGCCCCTCGCGGTGGCCGAAGTGCCGGATATCGGCTGGCACGATCTCGGAACACCCGCCCGGGTGCTGCGCATGATGCGGCAGCTTGGGATGACGCCCAGCTGGGCGGAGGCGTTGAACCCCGCCAGCTAGCTCATCCCGGGTCGCCCCTGTCGGCCGCGCCCCCGGAATCCGCGGTCGCCAGGGGTGCATCCCAAGTGACGTGGCGACCTTTCACGACGGCGAGCGGGCGGTGCAGCGCCGCGTCGGGGTGGCCGCCGACGCCCGGAGCCTCGGGCGAGGCATCAGCGCCGCGATTCCACCGGGTGCCACCTCCTTCCTGGCCGCTCAGCGCCTCGCGGCCCTGGCCGGTGTCGACGAGCGAGGGCGCGTCTGGGCTTCGCTCGTGATGGGGGATCCCGGCTTCATCACCGTGCCCGACCCGGGCACCCTCCGCATCGCGGCGCGCCTGGCGGCGGGCGATCCACTCCGCGACGCCATCGCCCAGGGCGCGCCCATCGGCGTGGTCGTGCTCGATCCCGAGCGGCGGCGGCGCATCCGGCTCAACGGCCGCTCGGCCGGGCCGCTCCCCGACGCGATCGAGCTGCGCGTCGAGGAGGTCTTCGGTAATTGCCCGAAGTACATCCAGGCCCGCGCGCCCGAGACGCGGGCCTCCGATCGCACCGGCTTGGCCCGGCGCGGGACGGAGCTCTCGCCGGCCCAGCAGGCATGGATCGCGCGCGCCGACACGTTCTTCATCGCGAGCGTGCATGGCGAGCGCGGCGCGGATGCGTCGCATCGCGGCGGTCAGCCGGGCTTCGTCCAAGCCGATGGCCCACGGCGGCTGCGCCTCCCCGACTACCCCGGCAACAACATGTTCCAGACCCTCGGCAATCTCACGGCGGATCCGCGCGTGGGGCTGGTGTTCGCGGACTTCGAGACCGGGGCGACGCTGCAGATTACCGGGCGCGCCCGCATCCGCTGGGAGCGCCCCGGCTTCGCCGACCTGCCCGGGGCCGAGCGCGCGGTCGAGGTCGATGTGGACGAGGTGGTCGAGATCGACGGGGGCGGCGGGCTCGGCTGGCGGCTTCTCGAGTACTCGCCCTTCAATCCGCGCTGACGGCCATCGCGCCGGCAGCTACAGATACTGCCCCGGCTCGATCACGCGCCGGCCGTCGTCGCCGCCGCCATGCAGTGCCAGGCCACGGCGCCGCATCTCCTCGACTTGGGCTTGCGCCTGCATGTGCTGCGCCCACATCGCGGCCTGGATGCCCTGGAACAGCCCCTCGAGCCAGCCGACCAGCTGCGCCTGCGCCAGGCGGATCTCCGATGCGCTCGGCGTGCCCTCGAGGGGGATCGTGAGCGTGTCGAGCTCCTGCTGGAGCTCGTCCGAGAGCCCCTCGCGGAGCGCCGAGAGCGCGCGGTCGTAGACCTCGCGCAGCCGCTTGCGGCCGGCTTCGTCCGGCGTGGAGGCGCGGACGTCGCCGAGCAGCTCGCGCACCATCGCCGCGATGCGCAGGAGCTTGCCGGGACGCTGGATCTCGGGGGACGGCGGCACGAACAGCACCGGCTTGTTGGACTGGTTGTCGGGGTCCTGCGCCGACATCGCGTTCGGGTCTGGACTGTGCTCGGCCATCACATCCCTCCTCGCTGGGCAAGTGTCAGCATGGGCTGTGCCATGGTGCCGCCTCGCGCGCGCGTGGCACCTCCATTGCAGTTTACGCCAACAGCCGCCGCACGACGGCGGCGCGCCGGATCCCTCGAGTCGGGGGACCGGCATTACCTATAAGGAGGAGCAGATGGCCAGACGCAAGATGGGTCGCAGGAGCAAGAGTACCGGGCGGCGCAAGGCGCGGGGCACGACGAGCCGCCGACGGACGACCAAGCGCGCGAGCATGAGCACGCGCCGCGTCAAGACGAAGCGCGCCGGGCGCGGCGCGCGCGCGGGCCGCGCCCGGCGCAGAACGTCCAGCCGGACCATGAGCCGCGCGTCGGGGGGCCGCAGTTCCGGCCGGCGTGGCGGGGCTCGCGAAATGGACATGGCCGAAATGGAGTAGGCTCGCGTAGCCGCGGGCGAAGCCGCGAGACGCAGGGGCCGCGGCTTCGCCCCGCTCGCCTGATCTCGCGGGTGACGGCCTTGCCAGCCCGGCCGCCCCCATCTAGACTTGACAGGCCATGGACGACGCGCTCGAGCGCTTGCTCCGCCAGCAGGTCGCCCGCTTCACGGATCGGCGCGGTGACTGGGACGCCTTTGCCGACGCGCGCGTCGAAGGGTTCCGTCGCGCCCAGCATCGCTTCATCGGAAGCGGGGCCTCGGGCAAGGCCGACGCCTCGGTCGTTCCGGCCCAGCACTTCACGCTCAGCGTGATGTTCGTGCCCCCCGGGCAGGGCAATGCCGCGCATACGCACGAGGTGGAGGAAGTGTTCTTCATCCTCGAGGGCAAGGTCCTGGTGTTCATCGAGGACGGCGCGGGCGGACGCGCGGAGACCGTGCTGGGTCCGTGGGATTGCATCTCCTGCCCGGCGAATGTCATCCACGGCTTCCAGAACGTGGGGCTCGAGCCCGCCTATCTCCAGGTGATGCTGGGCAAGGCCAAGCCCGACCTCATGACCTACGCCGATGCCTCGCTCCAGTCTCGCCGCGACGAGCATCTGCAGTCCGCGCGGCCCCCCGCCTAGCCGGCGTCGTCCGCTCCCCGTGCTCGTCGGCTCGTCCCCGAAGCGCAAGGAAGACGCCCGCCTCGTCACCGGTCGCGGCCGCTATGTCGACGATCTCTCGATGCCCGGGCTGCTCCATCTCGCCCTGGCGCGCAGCCCGCACGCGCACGCGCGCATCGTGAGCATCGACCGCGCCCCCGCGCTCGCGGTGAACGGTGTCGTGGCCGTGCTCACGCGCGAGGACATGCCGGAGCTGGCCGCCTCGATCCCGCCTCTCGTGCCGGAGCCGCGCGGCCGCGCCTACGTGAATCCGGCGCTCGCGGCCGGCCGGGTACGCCACGTGGGCGAGGCGGTGGCCATCGTGGTGGCGGTGGATCCCTATGTGGCTGCCGACGCCGTCGAGCGGCTGCCGATCGAGTACGAGGCGCTGCCGGCGGCGGTGACGGTGGATGCGGCCGCCGCGCCGGGTGCGCCCCGTGTCACCGAGGAGTGGCCCGACAACGTGGCCAGCGTGAGCGCGGGCGCGACCGGCGATCCGGCGCGGGGCTTCGCCGAGGCCGACGTGGTCGTGAGCGCGCGCCTCGCGTATCCGCGTGTGGCGGGGATGCCGCTGGAGACGCGCGGGGTACTCGCGGCGGTCGACCCGATCGCCGGGGACCTCACCGTGTGGACCTCGACGCAGGTGCCGTTCGCCGTGCGTGCCGCCATCGCGCCAGTGGTCGGCCTGCCCGAGGAGCGGATCCGCGTGCTCGCGCCCGATATCGGCGGGGGATTCGGCGTGAAGGGGCATGTGTACGCCGAGGACATGCTGGTCCCCGCGGTGGCGCGCCGGCTGGGGCGCCCCGTCAAGTGGGTGGAGACCCGGCACGAGCATTTCCTGTCCGCCGCCGCCGATCGCGATCAAGCGCACGAGGCGCGGCTCGGCGTGACCCGTGACGGCCGCATCGTGGCCCTGGAGACCGCGTTCACGCGCGACCACGGCGTCGCGCCCGTGCTCGGCGAGGCCATCACGCTGAACACGATCAACCATCTGCCCGGGCCGTATCGGGTCCCGCACTATCGCGGGAGCGGCCGCAACGTCCTCACTCACAAGACCTTCGCAGCGGCCTACCGCGGCGCGGGGCGGCCCGAGGCGGCGTTCGTGCTCGACCGCCTGCTCGATCGCGCCGCACGCGCCCTCGCCATGGACCCCGCCGAGCTCCGGCGGCGCAACCTGATCTGTCCGGAGGACATGCCGTGCCCGACCGGGCTCACCTACCGTGACGGCGCGCCGATCATCTACGACCCGGCGGACTATCCGGCGGCCTTCGAGCGCCTCCTCACGACCCTGGACTACGCGGGCTGGCGGGCCAAGCAGCCGGCGCGGCGCGGGAGCACGCGCCCCATCGGCATCGGGCTCAGCGCGTACGTCGAGGGCACCGGGCTCGGTCCCTTCGAGGGCGCGGACGTGAGGGTCGATCCCGAGGGCACGATCTTCGTGGATCTCGGGGTGTGCGCCCAGGGGCAAGGGCACGAGACCACGCTGGCCCAGATCTGCGCCGACGCGCTGGGCGCGCCGCTCGAATCCGTGGTGGTGCGCGGCGGCGACACGCGGCTCGTGGGCTTCGGCATGGGGACGATCGCCAGCCGCGTGGCCGCGGTCGCCGGCCCCGCGGTGGCGCGCTCGGCAGGAGAGGTCGCCGCGCGCGCGCGACTCGTCGCGGGCGAGATGCTCGAGTGCGCACCGGAAGACGTGGTCCTGGCCGAGGGTCGCGTGCACGTCAAGGGCCTGCCGGGGCGCAGCCTCTCGCTCGGCCAGGTGGCGCGGGCGGCGGTGCGCAGCCCCGCCTTGGCGGGGACGGGGACGCCGGGGCTCGGCGCGTGCGCCTTCTTCTATCCGGGCACGGTGACGTGGGCGTTCGGCGTGCAGGGCGCCGTCGTCGAGGTGGACGTCGAGGACGGGCGCGTGCAGCTCCTCGCCTATGCGGCGCTACACGATTGCGGACGGCCCATCAATCCCGCGATCGTGGAGGGCCAGCTCCACGGCGGGCTCGCCCAGGGGATCGGCACGGCGCTGGGCGAGGCCCTGCTCTACGACGAGTCCGGGCAGCTTCTCACCGGGACCTTCATGGACTATCCCCTGCCGCGCGCCGACGAGCTGCCCGCGTTCGACGTGACCCACATGGACTTTCCCTCGAGCGTCAATCCGCTGGGGATCAAGGGCGTCGGCGAGAGCGGCGTGATCGCGCCCGCCGCCGCCATCGCCAACGCGGTGGAGGATGCTCTCGCCGACCGCGGGGTCCGGATCGATCGGGTTCCCCTCACGCCGGCGCGAGTCCACGAGCTCCTCCGCAATCCTTGATAGAATCCGACCCATGCGGAGCGGGATGATCTGCGCGGCGCAGCCGGAGTCGACCGAGGCGGGCGCCCTCATCATGCGCGCGGGCGGCAATGCCGTCGACGGCGCTATCGCCTGCGCGCTGACCGCCGGCGTGGTGGATCCCATGATGACCGGCATCGCGGGCTTCGGGAGCTGCCAGATCTACATGCCCGCCCGCGGCGTGCACGAGTGCATCGACTTCCACGGCACGACGCCGGCGGCGGCCCGGCCGGACATGTGGACGCATCTCCTGGAGGAGGAGACGCGCGACGGCTTCGGCTTCGTGCTGAAGGGTCACGTCAACGAGCTGGGCTATCAGTCCATCACCGTGCCCGGCTCCCTGAAGGCGTTCTACGAGGCGCAGACCACGTACGGCGCGCTGCCCTGGGCCCAGGTCGTGCAGCCCGCGATCGACTGGGCCGAGCGGGGCTGGCTGGTGAAGAATCACGTGGGCTATTGGTGGGCTCTCGAGGAGCAACTCGGGCGTGTGGCCAATCCCGAGCGGCTGCGCTTCACCGCGAGCGGGCGCGCGCTTTACTGCCGGCCCGACGGTACCCCCAAGCGCGTGGGCGACATCGTGCGCAATCCCGATCTCGCCGGGACCCTCCGGACGATCGCCAAGGGCGGCGCCGACGTGTTCTACACGGGCGAGCTGGCCGAGCGCATCGCCGCCGACATGCGCGCCCACGGCGGGCTCCTCTCGTACGAGGACCTCGCCGCGTACCGGACCGCGCGCCGCCCTCCGCTCCGGGGAACCTACCGGCAGTGGCGCCTCGCCACCAACCATCCGCCGGGCGGCGGGCTCATGCTGCTCGAGATGCTCAACGTCCTGGAGCAGTTCGATCTCCGCGCGCTCGGACACAACACCGCCGCCTATCTCCGGGTCGTCACCGAGGTGATGAAGCGTGCGGTGGCGGACAAGGAGGCGCATGTCGGCGACCCCGCGTTCGTGGATGTGCCGGTGGAGCGCCTCCTCGGGAAGACGTACGCGCGGGAGGTCGCTGCGGACATCCGAGCGGGCAAGCGCGTGCGCATCGAGCGGGTGGGGCTCGAGCCGAAGGACACCACGCACGTGGCCGCCATCGACCGCGACGGCAACGCGGTCACCATGACCCATACCCTCGGCATGCCCTCGGGCGTGATCACCGATGGGCTCGGCTTCATGTACAACGGCGCCATGAGCGTATTCGATCCGCGTCCCGGCCGCGCGGGCTCGATCGCCCCCGGCAAGAGCCGGTTCTCCGCCCTGTGTCCCACGACCGTGTTCGAAGGCGACCGTTTGCGCGCGGCCATCGGCGCGCCGGGCGGCGCCCAGATCGCCATCGGCGTCATGCAGGCGCTGGTGAACCTGCTCGACTTCGGGATGTCGATGTCGGACGCGGTGGCGGCGCCGCGCTTCAGCGCGACCAGCCACATCATCGACGTGACCATGCGCATTCCCACCCACGTCACCGATGAGCTCGAGCGTGACGGCTACACCGTGTGGCGCAACCCCAACACCTTCGACGTCGCCTCGGTGCACGGCATCGAGGTGCGCCCCGATGGCTCGCTCCACGGTGGGGCCGATCCCGGCCACGACGGGATGGCCATGGCGGTGTAGGGTCCGATGAGCGGGGACGGACTCGAGCGCTTGCTGGAGCCGGGCGAGCCGCAGCGTCTCGCCACCGGCTTCGTCTTCACCGAGGGGCCGCTGTGGCATCCCGACGGCTTCTACTACTTCGTGGACGTGCGGGCGAGCAAGCTCCTCCGGATCACGCCGGGCAAGGCCCCCGAGCTCCTGCGCGAGCAGACCGGCGGCGGCAACGGGACCACGTTCGACCTTCAGGGCCGCCTCGTGCTCTGCGAAGGCGACAATCGCCGGGTGACGCGGGCCGAGGCGGGCGGCGCGATGGAGGTGCTGGTCGACCGCTTCGAGGGCAAGCGGCTGAACCGGCCGAACGACGTGGTCTGCAAGTCGGACGGGAGCCTCTATTTCACCGATCCTGGCCTGCGCGTGCCGCTCCCCGAGCGCGAGCTGACCTATGCGGGCGTGTACCGGATCGCGCCGAGCGGCGCCACCACGCTGGTGGCGGACTGCGAGTATCCCAACGGGCTGGCCTTCTCGCCGGACGAGCGGACACTCTACGTCGCCAACACGCGGTGGACGGCCTACATCCACGCCTTCGAGCTCAGCGCGGCGGGCGAGGTAGTCCGCCGGCGCATCTTCGCCGACATGTCCTCTGACGAGACGGACGGCGTGCCCGACGGCATGAAGGTCGACGTCGACGGGCGGGTCTACTGCACGGGTCCCGGCGGCACCTGGGTGTTCGCGCCCGACGGCACGCGGCTCGGGATCATCCGCACTCCCGAGGTGCCGGCCAACCTGGCCTTCGGTGGCCCCGATCTGCGCACGCTCTTCTTCACCGCGCGCAGCTCGGTGTACTCGCTCCGGGTGAAGACGCCCGGCCAGCCGCACCCCTGGTATCGCGCGCGCGGCCGGTAGACGATCGCCTTGAGCCGGCGCGCCCTCGTCCTGCTCTTTGCCTGTCTCTTGGGCATCCCTGTCGGGGTCGGCGCCTTCACGTTCGTCTACGCCAAGGGCTTCTCGTACCTCTCCACCGACCCCAAGGCGTGCGTGAACTGCCACATCATGAACACGCAGTACGACGCCTGGATGAAGAGCGGCCACCGCCACGTGGCCGGGTGCGTGGACTGCCATCTACCCCACGACGGCCTCGCGAAGTGGGTCGCGAAGTCCGAGCACGGCTTCCGTCACTCGATGGCCTTCACGCTCCAGAACTTCAAGGAGCCGATCGAGATCACGCCGAAGGACCGGCTGATCGTGCAGGCCAACTGCGTGCGCTGCCACGACGCGTTCGTCCACGCCGTGTTCCTGAGCCCGGGACCGGCCGGCGAGGAGCTCCGCTGCATGCATTGTCACGCCGGGGCGGGGCATTTCGGGGCGCGCTGACGACGCGCGCCAAGGAGCCACTGACATGACGGATCCCGTCGAGAACCGGCCACGGCGCCGCGGCCCTGGGGTGGGCCTGATCCTGCTGGGCTTCGCCGCCATCGCCGGCGTCACCGTGCTCCTGCTGGCGCTCCTCACCAACATCTTCGAGCGGAAGCAGGAGGCGCGGCAGCCCTTCGTGAAGCTGATCGAGGTCACGGAGGACATCGACGATCCGAAGGTGTGGGGTCAGAACTGGCCCTTCCAGTACGACAGCTACCTGCGCACGGCGGAGTCGACCACCACGAAGTACGGAGGCCGGGGCGTCGGGGCGGGCGATGCGGGGCTCGCCCAGCAGAAGCTCGATCGGGACCCGTGGCTCAAGCGCATCTTCGCGGGCTACGCCTTCGCCCTCGACTATCGCGACCGGCGCGGCCACTTCTACGCCCTCTTCGACCAGGAGCAGACCAAGCGCGTGACCGAGCGCAAGCAGCCGGGGGCGTGCATTCAGTGCCACGCCTCGAACCTTCGACTCTTCCGGTTCGTCGGCAAGGGGGACGTCGAGAAGGGCTTCGAGCAGGTGTCCGGCATGGCCTATCAGGACGCGCGGAACATGGTCGACGACAAGGGGCAAGCGCTGATCCAGCACTCGATCGCGTGCACCGATTGCCACGAGCCGAAGACAATGGCCCTCCGGGTGACGCGGCCCGGCTTCATCAACGGCATCAAGGCGCTCAAGGCGAAGCAGGGCATCGCCGATTACGATCCCAACCGCGATGCGTCCCGGCAGGAGATGCGCGCCTACGTCTGCGGGCAGTGCCACGTCGAGTACTACTTCAAGGGGCCAAACAAGGTCGTGACCTATCCCTGGGCGAACGGCCTGCGCGTGGAGGAGATCGAGGCCTACTACGACAAGGAGGGCTTCACGGACTGGGTGCACGCAGAGACCGGCACCAAGGTGCTGAAGGCGCAGCACCCGGAGTTCGAGGTGTGGAACCAGGGCATCCACGCGCGCGCCGGCGTGGCCTGCGCGGACTGCCACATGCCCTATCAGCGCGTGGGCGCGCTCAAGGTGAGCGATCACTGGGTGCGGAGCCCGCTGCTCAACATCAATCGCGCGTGCCAGCCCTGCCACGCGGTGCCCGAGGCCGAGCTCCAGGGCCGCGTGCTCGCCATCCAGGATCGGCATCACGACCTGATGCAGCGGGCGGCGAAGGCCACCACCGACATGCTGGACGCGATCGTGGCCGCGAAGAAGGCCGGCGCGGACGAGGCGGCACTGAAGGCCGCCGAGGACTTCCACAAGAAGGCGCAGTGGCGGCTCGACTTCGTGGCGGCGGAGAACTCCATGGGCTTCCACGCGCCGCAGGAGCTGGCGCGCGTCCTCGCCGAGGCCACCGACTACGCGCGTCAGGGGCAGCGGGCGGCGGACCTCGCCGCGCCCAGGAAGTAGGCCCAATGGCAGTTGCGTCCGTCCAGGTCAGCGCGCGATCTCCTCGAAGGTTTCCTTTTCTTCCATGAGCTCCGACCCGTCCCGGTAGAAATACGTGGTGCCCTCGATCCGCCGCGGTGGCTCATCCGGATGGACGCCGTACGCGAGATAGCCCACGCCCGAGCCAGTCGCATGGAGTCGCCGGAGGTCGTGCTCGAGCGTGATTGCCGTGCTGTGTCCCGCGTAGGGGTTGGCCATCCAGCGGCTTGGATTCGCCTTCACGAACGCCTCGACCTGCTCGAACGTGTAGGCGTTGAAGAACAGGCGCTCGTCCGGCCGGTATGAGAGGTACATCGGCCACTTCTCGCGGGGGCCGTAGTACTCGCCGGCCGTCAACGAGCGGAGATATGCCGCGACGTCCTGGTTCGTGATACCGAGCTCTTTCATCTTCGCCTGGTCGAACCAGAGGTTGATGAAGCCACCCCCGAGGGCGATCTTGCCGCCAAACTTTTTGTCAATCATCTCGAGCAGCGTGCGCAGCGAGAGCCGGTGACCACCCGTCACCTCGGGCATCGGCATCATTCCGTGGTCCGCCGTGATCGCGACGACGTAGTTGCCCTCGCCGACTCGGGCATTGAGCTTCCGGATGAGCTTGCCGACGCAGGCATCCTGCGCTCGGAGGGCCTCGCGGGCCTCGAGACTCTCGAGGCCCCACCGGTGGGCCGCGTAGTCAGTCGGTTTCATGCTCATGTAGATCAGGGCGGTCACGTCGGGTCGATCGATGGGCTCGCGATCCATCATCATGAGCATGTTGTCGCACTCGAATTCAACGTAGGCGGGTGTGAAACGAACGTTCGAGCTGTCGTCAATCCTATGCTCCATCCATATCCCGCTACCCTTGGTCAGTTCCTTGACGTAGGGCATCGGGCTCCGGCCGCGGAGGTACGCTGGGAAGCTGTAGAGGTCGACGTTCGTCATCAGCCGATGCTCCCCATCGCCACCCGGGAACTCTTCCTTCCATGCCGGCTTCTTCGGCTGCGCATAGAGCACGACGATGTGGTTCTTGTTGGCTGGGTGGTGCGCCGCGCCGTGGCCGACCATGCCCATCGCGGCGCGGTCCTGGAAGCTCGTCCCGATGACGACCGGCCGGTGACCTGCGCTGACGCCGTACTCGTCGGCGAGCGTGGGCGCCATGATGAACTCTGGCGAGTAATCGGGGAATGACTGGGTGACCTGCTTCGTTGCTGGGTCGTAGATCTCGTTCCCCACGATGCGCGTCGTGAGGGGATAGCCCCCAGTCCCGATGGCGACGTGGGACACGGCCGTCGCCGTTTCGAGCTGCGTCACCTTCGCGTCCGTGTACTCGACCCCCCGCGTCGCGAGGCTCTTGATGACGGGCCAGGCATCGGGCCATGCGTTGTAGAGGGATCGTCCGCCGCCGTCCATCACGACGGTGAGGATGACCGTGGGCCTCTTCGAGGTTGGAACAAGCGCCTCCGTCATCACGCGTCCCATGGACCCCTTCGGGGCATGGGTGCCGATCAGCCGAGCGTAGGTCGGAGCGACGTTCTGCAGGGTTGTTTTCTCGTGCCGGACACCTTCCTTGACGAATCCCGGGCCATACAGAACGAACTTGATGTCGGTGTCGTAGTCCCAAGACGACGCATGCGTCGTCCACGAGTGCTTCAACACGACGACTTGGTTCGCATCGTCCGCGCGCACGCCGGGCAGGGCTCGAAGAGGCATATGACTGAATTCATCACTGAAGAACGCGCGATCGACGACGATCGAATGGCGCGCCGGGACCATCACCACGTGGCCGGACTGCTCCGCCGCCCAGCTCTGGACAGCATAGGCAAAATGCCACGCGTCGTCCTGCATCCGAGACGCAGAGGGTGACCAGCTTGGGCTGATCGTGCCGGCGGTCCGCGGCGCGGGAGGACCGGAGGCGGTCTGTGCGCAGGCGCTCAGTGCGAGCGGGGCGACGAATGAGATGAGGACTGCGAGCAGGACGCGGATGCGCGGTACATGCCAGGTGTCCCGGTTCGAGGCTGCAAATCTGCCGGCCGAGTCCATGTCGACCCTCCCGTAGCGCTGCGATGTGCGCTTCCATTGGCTCGTTGTCGACGATGCCCCGTGTCGGCGCGAGAGTAGGTCGCCGGCCGGGAAGATCCGAAATACATACGAAGCGGGGCAGCTATAATCTCTGGTTATGGAGCTCGAGGCGCGCCTGCGGGCCTTCGCCGCGTTCGCTCGCCGCCGTTCATTCTCCGCGGCGGCGGCGGAGCTACGGATCAGTCAGCCCGCGGTGTCCAAGCATATAGCGGATGTGGAGCGGGAGGCGGGAGTGCGACTGGTCGTACGGGGGACACGGGGTGGGGCGCTTACGCCAGCCGGGGAATTCCTGGCGAGTCCTGTGCTCCGAGCCCAAGCGCTGCTTGCGCAGGCATCCCGAGGTATCGGCGAATTCCGCGAGCCAGTCACCGGTGCGCTGACCGTCGTCGCGTCGGGCGTCCCGGCGACGTACCTCTTGCCTGAGACCGTTGTCGCGTTCCAGCGTGCGCATCCGGGGGTGCGCGTCAGTATCGTGTCTGGAAACTCGGCACGAACGATGGACGCGTTACGTTCGCACCGCGCCGAGCTCGGCGTGGTCGGCGGGTTCGCCGCCGCGCCGGAGATCGAAGCGGAGCCGCTCGTCGAGGAGGAGATCGTGGTGGTGGGGCCCCCCGGGCAAGACGGCCGCTGGATACCCCGGCGCGAGGCAGAAGGGGCCACCTGGATCGCGCTCTCCGAGGGCTCGGCGACCCGGGCGACGGTCGAGGCGGCGTGGGCCGACCTCGGTATCACGGCCAGTCATCGCCTCGAGCTACCGAGCTGGGAGGCCGTGAAGCTGGCGGTGGCCCGCGGCGATGGCCTGGCCGGCCTAAGCGAGTTCACGGTGGCCGGTGAGATCCGGGCCGGCACCCTTGGTGTCCTTCGGCTGCGCGGGTGGAAGGTGCGGCGGATGATCTCGATCGTTCGGCATCGGGACGCTGTGCTCACACCATCGGCGCGCGAATTCGTGGCCATGTTGCATGCGCGATGGCACCGTCGACCGCAGCGGCGACGTCGCACTAGGTCATCGGGAGGACGATGACGGGGGAGGCGAGCTAGCCCGGGCCACGAACCGGCAGGGTCACCACGAAGCCCGTCCGGGCTCCCACGCGGCCGAGATAACGTGCCTCGCCCCCGTGCCGGCGCGCGATCTGGCGCACCAGGGCCAGCCCCAGTCCCGTGCCCGCGCCGGTGTCGCCGCCGAGGCGCCGGAAGGGACGGAACACGTCCTCGCGCTCGGCGTCGGGGACCCCCGGCCCGTGGTCCAGCACCGTCAGCTCGGCGTGGGCGTCCGCGGCGCGGACGCGCGCCTCGACCGGGGGCGCCCCGTGGCGCTGGGCATTGTCCACGAGGTTGCGGATCAGGCGGCGAAACAGCCGGGGATCGCCGCGCACGACGACCGGCTGTCCCTCCACGGCGACGTCCTCGTAGCGGGCGCACTCCTCGCTGACCAGCGCGAGGAGATCCACGTCCTCATCGGCCTCACGCTCCGTCACGGCGTCGAGGCGGCTGGCGAGGAGGAGGTCGTCGATCAGGGCGTCCAGCTCGGCGATGTCGCGGGCGAGATCGCGGCGGCGGTCCGCATCGGCGCCGGGCCCGAGCAGCTCCACCGCCATACGGATGCGCGTGAGCGGCGTGCGCAGCTCGTGGGAGGCATGCGCCAGCAGCGTCTTGTGGGCGCCCACCAGCGCTTCGATGCGGCCAGCGGCGCGATTGAAGCTCTCGGCCAGCCGCGCCACCTCGTCGCGTCCCTCCACCCGCACGCGCGCGGCGAGATTCCCGGCGCCGAGCGACTCGACGCCCGTCTGCAGCCGCTCGAGCCGGGCGGTGAGGCGCCGCGCGACCGGATAGGCGGCGATGCCCACGGCGAGCGCGAGCAGCCCGAGGGTGAGGAGGAACGGCGCCCCGTGGGGCCGGTGCGGGGCATGCATGCGCGCCACCAGCCACCGGCCGTCGCGCAGGTGCACGGCGCCGGTTGGCGGTCCCCACGCGCGCAGCCAGCCGCCGCGCTCGCGATCCGGGTCGGGCACGGGCAGGGGCTGGCCGACGGCGGCGAGCGGGCGGCGATCGGCGGCGAAGAGGGCGACGTCGGCGCGGAGATTGGCGGCCAGCCGCTCAAGCGCCGCCTGCTGCTCGGCGGCGGGGGCGTCGGCGCGCGGCAGCACGTTCTCCGCGAGCACGGCCGCGGTGTCGAAGCCGGCGCCGCTTCCATCCCCGAGCAGGCGCCAGACGACGGCCGCCGCGACGGCAAAGACGATCAGGCTCGCCAGAACTGCGAGGTAAATACGGAGGTAAAGTCGGCGCATCAATCCTGCTGGCGCGCGAACACGTACCCGGCGCCCCGCACCGTGAGGAGGCGGCGCGGCCGCCTGGGATCGTCCTCGATGGCGGCGCGGATGCGCGAAACGTGGACGTCGATCGAGCGGTCGAAGGCCTCGAGCGCCTCGCCCCGGACGAGGTCCATGAGGGCGTCCCGTGACAGGACCCGGCCCGCCCGTTCGGCCAGCGCCTGCAGCAGCGCGAACTGATGCGCGGTGAGCACGCGTTCCGCCCCGGCCACGCGCACGCTCCGGGCCTCCCGATCGATCTCGAGCCGGCCGAAGCGCAGGACGCGCGAGGCGGCGGCCGCCGGGCCCCGGCGGAGGATGGCGCGGAGCCGCGCCAGCAGCTCGCGCGGCTCGAAGGGCTTGGGCAGATAGTCATCGGCGCCCATCTCGAGCCCCACGACGCGATCCATGGGCTCGCCCCGCGCGGTGAGCATGAGCACCGGGGTCTGCGAGAACGCGCGAAGCTCCCGGCACACGTCGAGCCCGTCCATGTCGGGCAGGGTGAGGTCGAGGACCACAGCCTCGTGAGGCTCGCGCCCGAGCCGGATGAGCCCCTCGCGACCGCTCCCGGCCACGCTCATGGAGAAGCCCGCCTCGCCGAGATACCTGGAGAGCATCTCGGCGAGGCGGCGATCGTCCTCGATCAGGAGGATCCGCGGCCCCACATGCCCAAGTCTACCCGCGGGGGTCGTGGCGACGGGCCATGTGCTCCCCGAGCGCCTTGCGCTGCTCGGGGGTCAGCACGTCGGCCACGTCAGCAAGGGCGCTGGCAAGACGTTTCGATGCCTGCTCGGCGAGCGCCAGCTGATTGGCGCGCAGCGACTCGATGGCGGCCCGGTCGATGGTGGGCTGCGTGAGCAGCGCGACCGCCTGATCGCGGGCGGCGTGGAGCCGGTCGTGGAGCGGCAGGAGGTCGCGGGCGGCCGCCTTCACGATGGGCGCCAGCGCCTGCTTCTGGGCCTCGGTGGCGTCGATCTCCACGTAGAAATGCTTGAGCATCCGGTCGAGATGCGCGTCCAGGTGCGCCGGATCCATGGCCCCGTGCATGAAGCCGCCGCGATGCCAGGCGCCGAAGCCGCCGACATGGGCATAGGCCTTGAGCCCGACCACGGCGCCGAGGGCAGCGACGGCGGTCGCGATGGCGGCCCACCGGAACAAGCGCCGGCGCGAGGGCGCAGGCGAGGACTGGGGAGGCTGGGGAGTCGTGGTGCTGTCCGTCATGGCTGTCTCCTTTTCCGGGATTGATCCCGTGGAGAAGAGCCTGGCCCCCGCGCGTGAACGGGGAATGTGCGGAACGTAAAGTTTTGTGAAGCCGCGCGCCTCAGCGGCGCGCCGCCTGGATGGCCCGCCACACGCGCTCGGGCGTGGCCGGCATCTCCAGGTGCTCCACCCCGAGCTCGGCGAGGGCGTCCACGATGGCGTTCACCACCGCGGCCAGCGCGGGCGTCGTGCCGCCCTCGCCGCCGCCCCGCAGCCCCAGCGGGTTCGAGGTGGAGGGCACCTCGCTGATCTCGGTGGCGAGCGGCGGGAGCTGATCCGCGCGGGGCAGCGCGTACTCCATGAAGGTCGCCGCCCGCTGCTGGCCCGCCTCGTCGTAGTCGCAGAGCTCCCACAGCGCCTGCCCCACGCCCGCCGCGATGCCCCCGTGGGTCTGCCCGTGCAGGATGAGGGGATTCACGGCGCGGCCCACGTCGTCCACCGTGGTGTAGCGCACGATCTCGACCACGCCGGTCTCCGCGTCCACCTCGACCTCGCACACCGCCGAGCCGTAGGGGAACGAGGGCACCGGCATTGTCTCGTCGCTGGCGCCTGCGAGGGGACCGCGCAGCGCGGGCGGCGCATCCGTGCGTAAGGCCGCCGTGGCGATCGCGGCGAGCTCGACGGTGCGTGAGGTGCCCCGCACGGCGAAGCGGCCGGCCGCGAAGACGATGTCGGCAGGCGCCGCCTCGAGGAGCCATGCGGCGAGGACGGCGCCGCGCGCCACCAGCGCGTCGGCGGCTCGAGCCATCACCACGGCGCCGAGGCGCATGGAGCGGCCCGAGTGCGAGCCGCCGCCCACGGGCGCGCGCTCGGTGTCGCCGGTGACGAGGTGCACGCGCGGGAGTGAGACGCCCAGCCACTCCGCCACGAGCTGAGCGAAGCTCGTCTCGTGACCTTGGCCGGCGGACAGCGTGCCAAGGACGACCTCGACCGCGCCATCGGGGCGCGCCGTGATCTCCGCCCGCTCGCGCGGGGCGCCGGTGTTCAGCTCGATGTAGTTGGCGAGGCCGATGCCGCGCTGGCGCCCGCGGCGGCGCGCCTCGGCCCGCCGCGCCTCGAAGCCGGCCCAGTCCGCGAGCGCAACCACGCGGTCCTGCGCCGCCCCGTAGTCGCCGCTGTCGTACACGAGGCCCAGCGGGTTCGTGTGCGGCATGGCCTCGCGCGGGATCAGGTTCCGGCGGCGGAGCGTCACGCGATCGAAGCCATGGCGCCGCGCCGCGAGGTCGATGAGGCGCTCGATCACGAACATCACCTCCGGCCGTCCCGCGCTCCGGTAGGGGGTGGTGGGGGCGGTGTTGGTGAGGACGGCGCGCCCGTCCATGAGCGCCGTCGAGATCCGGTACACGCTCGGGAGCACGCCGATGCCCTTGGCGAGAGGGATGAACGACACGGCGTGCGCGCCGACATTGCTGGTATTGGCGCCGCGCAGCGCGAGGAAGGCGCCGTCGCGGTCGAGGGCCAGCGAGACCTCGGCATGCAGATCGCGGCTCTGATAGTCGGTGAGCAGGGCCTCCGTCCGATCGCAGGTCCACTTGACCGGGCGGCGCAGGCGCCGCGCCGCCCAGGCGACGAGGCTGAACTCCGGATAGGAGCTGTTGCGGGTGCCGTAGTTGCCGCCTACGTCGCCCGCGATCACGCGCACGGCATCTTCCGCCACGCCGAGGGTGCCGGCGAGATCGGCGCGGCAGCGCTGGACGCCGCCCGAGCCCGCGTGAAGCGTGTACCGTCCGGTCGCTTCGTCGTAGGACGCCAGCGCGGTGCGCGGCTCCATGGGCACGCCCGTGACGCGGTTGATGCGCGTGGTCAGGGTCACCACGTGCGCGGCCCGGGCGAACGCGGCGTCGGTGGCCGCCCGGTCGCCGACCCGCGAGTCCACGCAGACGTTGCCGGGACACTCGGGATAGAGGGCGGGCGCGTCCGCCGCGACGGCGGCGGCGGCCGTGGTCACCGCGGCGAGCGGCGCCCAGTCGACCCGCACGCGGTCCGCCCCGTCGCGCGCCGCCGCCGCTGTCTCGGCGACGACCATCGCCACCGGCTCGCCGACAAAGCGAGCCCGGTCGGCGGGGAGGGGCAGATGCGGGGCCACGAAGAACTCCGAGCCGTCACGGCTTCGTAGCGGCACCTCGTGCGGATTCGTCGGGACAGGACGATGCGGGATGGGCCGGAGCCCGTCGGCGGCCGCGTCGGCCCCGGTGAGCACCGCGAGCACGCCGAGGACGCCGAGCGCGGCGGCCGCGTCGATGGCACCGATCCGCGCATGCGGGTGCGGCGAGCGTACGAAGGCGGCGTGGGCCTGGCCGGGCAGATTCACGTCGTCGCCGAAGCGACCGGCGCCGGTGAGAAGGCGGGGGTCTTCCTTCCGCCGCACAGGCTTGCCGATGCCGTCGGGCGCGGCGTGCGTCCGTGACGCGAGGAACGAGGGTGGCGCGACGCCGTCCATGCGATCCGGGCGCCTCAGCGCCGGCGAAGCCGTGGTAGCGCGGCGGCGCCCACGCCCTGTCGCCGCCGCCACTCGGCCGGCGGCATACCAGTGGCCCGCCGGAACGCGCGGCTGAACGCCGCCTCCGAGTCATAGCCGACATCGAGCGCCACCGCCGCGACCTTGGCGTCGCCGTCGGCGAGCCGCCGCGCCGCCAGCTGCATGCGCCAGCTCGTGAGGTACTGCATGGGTGGGCGGCCGACGAACTGCGTGAAGCGCTCGGCGAGCGCGGACCGGGAGATGCCCACCTCGCGGGCCAGCTCGTGCAGGCTCCACGGGCGCGACGGGACCTCGTGCAGACGCGCGAGGGCGCGGCCAACGACCGGATCGCGCAGGCCCGCCAGCCATCCCGCGTGCCGGCCCGCCGTCGAAGCCAGATGCCGGCGCAGCAGCTCCACGAACATCAGCTCGCTGAGACGCAGGCGCATGCAGTCGCCGCCCGCGCGGGTCTGCCGCGACTCCGCGATCGTGAGGTCCAGCAGGCGCGCCAGCGCGTTGTCGGCGCCGGCGTCGGCGCGGCGCACGTGCAGCAGCCGGGGCAGCGTCGCGAGCAGCGGGTTGTAGGGCCGCACGTCGCAGGCGAGGAAGCCGCAGACGAGGTGGAGCATGTCCCGCCCCCCTCCATCCTCGACGACGCGAAAGGGAAGCTGACCGCGCGCCATCGCCCGCATGAATTCGACCACCTCGACGGCCGACGGCCCGCGGCCGCGATCCCGCTCGATCGACATCACGTACGGATCACCGCGCGGGAACACGAGCACGTCGCCCGCCTCCAGGCGCGTCGGCGCGCCATCGGGCAAGAGGCGGCCCCAGCAGGCGCCGTCGGTGATCACATGATAGGAGATCACACGCTGCGCCCCCGGCAGCACCGCGGGGGCGAGCACGGCGCCGTCGGGCATCGCGATCTCCCACGGCGCGCGCGCCTCGACGAGGAAGTACACCGCGCCGGTGAGGCGCACGGTACGGAGCACGTCGGAGAGCACGTCCACCGCGGGCGCCTCCGCGCCCTCGGACGCGTGAGCAAGCACCGCGGACGCTCGGGCAAGTAGGCCCCGCGTCCCCGCCCGCGCCGCGGACGGGGCGGCAAGTGATCCGGACGCGGAGTCATGGCGACGCGGCACGCCCCGATTCTACACTGCGCGCCAGCCGTGATCGTTCGACACAGGGGAGGAGACGCCATGGAGACCGTGACGAGGGGACTGGTGAGCGCGAGCGCGGCGGAGGTCTACGAGGAGCTCTACTTGCCCGCCATCTTCCAGGAGTGGGCGCCGCGCATGGCGGAGGCGGCGCGCGTCGCGCCCGGCGACCGCGTGCTCGACGTCGCGTGCGGCACCGGCGTGCTCGCGCGCGCGCTCGTGGGGCGCGTCGGGCCGGCCGGCGCGGTGGTGGGCCTCGACGTCAACGACGGCATGCTCGCCGTCGCCCGGCGGAAAGGACTTGAGATCGAGTGGCGTGCGGGAGCCGCGGAAGCCCTGCCGTTCCCCGATGCCACGTTCGACGCCGTGGTCAGCCAGTTCGGGTTGATGTTCTTCCAGGACCGCGCGGGCGCCATCGCGGAGATGTTGCGCGTGCTGCGCCCGGGCGGCCGCCTGGCGGTGGCGGTGTGGGACACGCTCGAGCGGACACCCGGCTATGCGGCCTTCACCGGCCTACTGGACCGGCTGTTCGGCCCCGGCACCGCGGAGGCGCTCCGGTCACCGTTCGTGCTGGGCGACACGGCGCGCCTCCGCGCCCTCTTCCGCGAGGGCGGCGCGGGCGACGTGGAGATCGCCACGCACGAGGGCGCCGCGCGCTTCCCTTCGCTCGAGACCTGGGTGCACGCCGACGTCAAGGGCTGGACCGCCGCCGATCTGATCGACGACGCGGGCTACGCGCGGCTCCTCGACGCGGCCCGGCGGGAGCTGCGTCCGTTCGTGCGCGAGGACGGGAGAGTGCGGCTCACGCTGCCCGCCCACATCGTCACGACGACACGGGCCGGGGGCGCCGAGTGATGAGGAGTCGAGGGTGGCTCAGCCCCAGAGCTGGCGCGATGCCAGCCGCGCGCCTTCCGCCATCGCCTTGAGCTTCTCCCAGACGATCTCGGGCTCGACGATGGGCGTCGAGCGCGCGAAGGTGCCGAAGCCGCAGTCCGAGCCGGCGATCACGCGCTCGCGTCCCACCACCTCGGCATAGCGGACGATTCTCTGGGCGACCAGCTCCGGGTGCTCGATGAAGTTGGTGGTGGAGTCGAGCACTCCGGGGATGAGGACCTTGTCGTCGGGGAGCTTCACGTCCTTGAACACCGCCCACTCGTGCTCGTGGCGGGGGTTGGCGCCCTCCAGCGAGATCGCGTGGGGCCGCGCCTTGAGGACGACGGGCAGGATCTCGCGGAGCGGGATGTCCCGATGATGCGGGCCTTCATAGTTTCCCCAGCACAGGTGGATGCGCATGCGCTCCGGCGGGATGTCGCGCACCGCGTGGTTCAGCGCCTCCACGTTGGCGGCGGCGATCTTGACGAAGTCCGCGTTCGACAGCTCGTGGAACGCCAGGTGCCGGCTCATGGCGAGATCCGGGCAGTCGATCTGGAGCGTCACCCCGGCGCGGGCGATCGCGTCGTACTCCTCCTTCATGACGTCGACCAAGCGCGCGAGATACGCCTCCCGGGTCGGGTAGTGCTCGTTGCGCAGAAAGTGGGCGATCACGCCCGGTGAGGCCGCGGTCATGAAGCCCTCCGTGGCGCCGGAGCCGGCGAGGGCGGCCTGGAGGTTGGCGATGTCCCGGCCCACCGCGGCGCGATCCTTCCACTCGATCGGCCCGGTGCAGGAGGGGCGCGAGACGGTGGAGCGGGGCTCGCGCTTGGCCGCTTCGGGGAAATCGGCCCAGTCGGGGCGGGCGCGCACGAGGCTGGTCCCATCGAAGCCGGTGAGCCGGTGCCGCACATAGGTGGAGTAGCCGACCTTGCCCTGCTCGCCGTCGCTCACGAGGTCCACGCCGGCCCCGACCTGCTTGCGCACGATCTCGCCCACCGCCGCGCGCACGCGCGTCTGGAAGGCGGCCGTCTCGGGGGCAGCGCCCGTGTCGAGCGCCTCGAGGGTGGCGGTGAGGTCGGCGGGCCGGGGTAGGCTTCCCGTGTGCGTGGTGAGAATGCGGTCGACGCTATGCTTCATCGCGCGCTCCGGACGGCCGCCACCATGGCCGCGTAGCCTCCGCGGAGGACGGCCGCGTCGGAGGCGTAATTGATGATGGTGGCCCCGAGGGCGATCATCTCGCGCACTCCCTCCACACTGTCGGTGAGCATGGCCACCGCCTTGCCGTGCTTGCGCGCCGCCGCGGCCAGGCGCTGCCGGTATTCCAGGAGCGTGGGCTTCTGCGCCGGCGTGCCGAGCACGCCGAGGTTCTGGGCGAGGTCGGTGGGGCCGATGGTGAGGGCATCGATGCCCGGCACGGACGCGATCTCGTCCAGATAGTCGAACGAGCGCTTGGTCTCGAGCATGGCGGTGACGTGCACGCGCGCGTTGGCGCTCGCCATGTGCTCGGCCGGCGGCACCGTCTCGTACATGGTGTGCGGGCCGAACCCGTACATGCCGCGCTCGCCCAGCGGGGCGTAGCGCACACAGGCCGCGACCTGTGCCGCCTGCTCCGGTGTCTCCACCTGCGGCACGTGGAGGTTCCACACGCCGGCGTCCAGCAGCCGGGTGATCCACTCACGATTGCCGTCCGGCGGGCGGACCACCAGGGGAAAGTTCAGCGCGCGGGCCAGCGTCGCCATGTCGGCGACGGTCTCCATCGAGAAGGGGGAATGCTCCATGTCCAATCGGGCAAAATCGAGCCCTGATGCGCGCAGCAGCGTGAGGACGGCCGGTGTCCGCACCATCGTGATCCAGGTCCCGATCTGTACCTCGCCCCGCTCGCTTCGCATCCGGTAGGCGTTGTCGCTCATGGGCGGATGTTGCCCTCAGGCGGGGATGCCGTCAAGCGCGGCGGCCGAACTTGGCGTATGCTGGCGCCCCCGACCCAAGGAGGCTCCCATGGACTACGGCGTCGTCATGTTCCCGACCGAGTACTCGATCGCCCCCGACGAGCTGGGCCGCGCGCTTGAGGAGCGCGGCTTCGAGTCGGTGTGGTTCCCCGAGCACACCCATATCCCGGCGAGCCGCCGGAGCCCGTGGCCGGGCGGGGGCGAGCTACCGCGCGAGTACTGGTCCGCCTACGACCCCTTCGTGGCGTTGATGGCGGCGGCGGGCGCGACCAAGCGGCTCAAGCTCGGCACGGGAATCTGTCTCGTCATCGAGCGCGACCCCATCACTACCGCCAAGGAAGTCGCGACGCTCGATCGGCTCTCCGGTGGGCGCGTTTTGTTCGGGATCGGGGGCGGATGGAACGAGGAAGAGATGCTCAATCACGGCACGGAGTGGAAGTCGCGGTGGCGCCTTCTGCGGGAGCGGGTGCTGGCGATGAAGGCGATCTGGACCCAGCGCGAGGCGAGCTACCACGGCGACTTCGTCCGCTTCGACCGGATCTGGCAGGACCCGAAGCCGCTGCAGAAGCCGCACCCGCCCATCATCATCGGCGGCGATGGGGCGACGACGTTCGATCGGGTGATCGAGTTCGGCGATGGGTGGATGCCGATCCTCCGACCGCACGTGAATCCCGTGGCGCGCATTCCCGAGCTGCGCGAGCGGCTCAAGCAGGCGGGGCGCGATCCGAAGTCCGTCCCGATCTCCATTTTCTTCGCGCCGCCCAAGCGCGAGGTGCTGGAGGCTCTCGCCTCGGCGGGGGTGGAGCGCGCGATCTTCGGGCTGCCCTGCGAGGGGCGCGACGGCATCCTGCCCAGGCTCGATGTCTACGCCAAGGCGATGTTGAAGTAAGCTCGTCTCTGGGCGGCGGGCCGCCACGCGCGTCCGGCCCGCCGCTCATTCCATGCGCGTCATTCTCGGCGTCGTGCTCGTCGTCGCGGGCCTTTCGACGATCCGCTCGGTCTGGGGCGGCGAGGCGAGCGCGTCCCCCGAGCCGCCGCTGCTCGCGCTCGGGGCGCTCTTGATCGGGCTCGGGGTGGGCGTGGCCCTCCGCTCGCGCGCCGCGCATCTGTTGGCCCAGGTCGCGGCGGGGCTCGGGATTCTCGCATTCATATGGCATGCGATCGCGCTCTACGCGGGGCCGGGTGCGCCGCGCGATGCCGACGATGCGCTGCTCGCGCACGGCCGCCTGCTCGGCTACGCGCTCGGCGCGGCCGGCCTGGCGCTCGGGTGGTATCTCCTGCGCCGCGCCCGTCCCGCCGCCGGCTTCGGCGGGGTGGACCTGGTGCCCGCGGCCGGGCTCGTGGCCGCGCTCGTGCTCGGCGTCGTCTGGTGGGTGGGGGACGACGCGCGCCTCCGGCCGTGCCGCCAGGGCAATGACGAGGCGTGTGTCGCACTGGCGGCGACGCTGCTCGCCGCGTCGGAGCGCGCGCCCACCACGCCGCCCACCCGCGCCGAGGAGCGCGCCGCGCGGGCGCTTCACGACCACTACTGCCGAACCGTCGAGGCCGGGCCGTGCGCGATGCAGCGCTTCGCGCTCGGGGCCGTGGAGGCGCGTGCCGGACGGCTCGACACGGCGAAGGAAGCCTTCACGAAGGCCTGCGAGCTCGAGCGGACGTGGTGTTCGCGCGCCGCCCAGGCGATGGTGGGCTGGACGCCGCTCGAGCGCGCGCGCCTCGAGCGCCAGTAGCGTTCTAGGCGCTGGCCAGGCGGACGAACTGCTTGCGGAGCGCGTTGATCGACGCGAGATATTGCCGCGCGTCGTGGTCGCCGCAGTGCTGGCCGGGAGCCAGGCGGAACCCGCGGCGCGCATAGCCATCGCCCGCTCCCGCGCCGCAGAGGTGGATCAGCGCGGCGAGGTCCTGCTTCTGCCTGAGCGTCGCCCCGGCGATCCGCCGCCGCTCCAGCGTGCGCTGCACGGCCCGATCCAGATGGGCGGCGGTGAGCTCCACCGCGTGGCTCGGGAGCACGCGGACGTAGAGGCTGTTGAACCAGCACGCGCGGACGTCGTACCACGCCCCGTCCTCGATCACGCGGTGATCGTGGATGCAGAGCCGGCGCGCCTCCTGGAATGTCCCGTCGGTGATCTGGAACATGCCCACCGCACTGGAGGCCGGCTGATAGATGGCCAGCGGGTTCAGCGTCAATTGCCAGCGCCAGTAAGTGCGCGCCACGGGATTGCCGGCGCCTTCCGCCTGCGCGAGCGCGGCGAGAAGGTCGGGCGTCATCACCTCGGTGGAATGCTCGCGGAAGAACCCGCGGTACTGGCGCCACGTCTCCCCCGGCGCTTTGGAGAGCACGCCGCTCACCGGGAAGAAGAGCTCTGTCGGCTTGCGCCACACCTGATATGCCCAGTTCACCATCCACCACACGGCCAGGATGACGGCGGTGGCCACCAGCAGGCGGATCAGCAGTGGCGCGACCAAGAACAGCGTGAGGGCGCGGCGCCAGGGACGGGCCCGCCGGCGGACGCGCGAGCGCGCGGGCCGCGCATGGGCGCGACGGGGAATCGGCCTGCCGACGGCGACCGAGAAGGCCATGACCCCTCCAGTCTAGCAGGCGGCCCCGCCCGGGTGGCTAGGCGGCGGCGAGCTTCTCGAGGACCGCGACGGCGGTGGCCGGCTCCGGGCGGTGCGTGTAGTCGGGATCGGCGTCGACAGCTCGAATGATGCCGTCTCGGTCGATCACGAAGCGGGCGGGGACGGGAAGGCGCCAGCTGCCGTCGCCATTACCCTTCGCGAGATCGATGCCGAATTTCTGATAGATCTCGCGGAGATCGTCGGGAAGACTGAAGGCGATTCCGTAGGCCTCCGCGACGCGGTTGCCGAAGTCCCGCAGCATCGTGAACGGCATCTGGGCGGCTTCCTCGGCTTCACGGGGCGTCCGCGCCATCTGGGGCGAGACGACGACGAGGGTGGCGCCGGCGGCGGCGATCTCGGGGAGAGCCTGGCGCAGAGCTTCCAGCTCCGCGTTGCAGTACGGTCACCAGCGCCCACGGTAGAAGGACAGGACAACAGGGCCGCGGGCAAGCAGCGCCGAGAGGCGCACGTCCTTCCCCGAGTGGTCGGGCAGGGTGAAGTCGGGCGCCCGCTGCCCCACCTTCGCGACGCGGTCCATGATGCCGGAGTCGCGGAGATCGGCCACGCTCCGCTCCATCACGGCGCGGGCCTCGGGCGGGATGCGGGTCTTGGCTGCCTCGCGGATCGCGTCGAGCCGCTCGCTCAGTGCCATGCCGGCTCCTCCTCAGTCGCGCCGGGGCAGGGTCTGGCCCTTCACCGGGTTGGCGACCGCGTCCTCCAGGCTCTTGGCGGGCAGCCATTCGCTGGCGGGGCGCACCGCGCCCTCGGTGCCCACCTGGTCGATGTTCCAGTAGATCTCGAGATTGTTGCCGTCGGGATCCTGGAACTCGATGGCGATCTGGCAGCCGGCCCGGCGGCGGCCCTCGAAGTGGATCGGCACTTGGTGGTCGCGCAGCCACGCCCGGGCGCGGAACACCTCGTCGAGCGACCCGACCTCGAAGGCGAAGTGGTTCAGGCTGCTCCGCTCGGCCTTGGCGGCGCCCCCGACGAGCGCCACCCCGTGATGATCGGGATTCACCCGGAGGAACACCATGCCACCCGGCACCATGCTGTCGGGATACTGATCGCTCACCTGCAGACCGAGCACGCGCGTGTAGAAGTCCACGGCGCGGTCGAGGTCGATGACATTTAGCACGACATGGCCGATCTTGCGGAGCTGGAACTGCATGGCCGCTAGTATACTGCCGTTCGACGCGGACAAGGGGGGCCCGGGCCTATGGCCGAACGCGCGCTGACCGGCATGCGGATCCTCGACCTCACGCAGTTCGAGGCCGGCACTACCTGCACCCAGTTCCTGGGCTGGCTCGGGGCCGACGTGATCAAGATCGAGCCGCCGGGCGGCGAGCAGTCGCGGCGCAATCGCCCCGAGGTCCCGGGTCTCGACGCGATGTTCTTCCTCGTGTTCAACGCCAACAAGCGCAGCGTCACCATCGACCTCAAGCAGCCCGAGGGCAAGCAGCTCTTCCTTCAGATGGTCGAGCGCGCCGACGTCGTCGTGGAGAACTTCGCCCCCGGGCTCATGGAGCGCCTGGGCCTCGACTGGGAGCGGCTGCGCGCGACGAACCCGCGCATCATCATGGCGCGCATCAAGGGCTTCGGGCTCTCCGGCCCGTACCACGAGTACAAGAGCTTCGACATGATCGCCCAGGCCACCGGCGGCGTGATGAGCGTGACCGGCTTCGCCGATCGTGAGCCCGTCCGCTGCGGCGCCGCCATCGGCGACACCGGCACCGGCGTGCACGCGGCGGGCGCCATCATGGCCGCCTACATCCAACGCCAGCGCACGGGGCAGGGGCAGCTCGTGGAGGTCGCCATGCAGGAAGTGGTGGCCAACTTCGTGCGAGGCCGCTACGTGGACCACTACCGCGACGGCAAGCCCAGCATGCGCAAGGACAACGAGATCACGGGCGGCGTGCCCGGCGGCGCCTATCCGTGCGCGCCCGGCGGCCCCAACGACTACGCCTTCATCTACGTGCAGCCCATGAACCAGGACATGTGGCGCGACTTCGCCGCCGCCATCGGCCGCGAGGATCTGCTCGCCGACCCGCGCTACGCCGACGCCAAGTCGCGGTGGCAGCAGCGCGAGGCGCTCAACGCCGCGGTGCGCGAGTGGACGCGCGCGCGGACCAAGCAGGAGGTGATGGCGACGCTCGGCAAGGCGGGCGTGCCGTGCGGCGCGACGCTCGACACCGGGGAGATCCTGGACGACGCGCATCTGAACGCCCGCGGGCAGGTGCACACGATCGAGCATCCGACCCGGGGGACGATTCGGCTGCCCGGCTGCCCCGTGCGTCTCTCCGCCTCGGAGGCGCCCACCACGCCGCCGCCGCTGGCCGGCCAGCACACCGCCGAGGTGCTGGCGGAAGTGCTCGAGCTCTCGGCGGACGATGTCGCCCGGCTACGGACGCGAGGCGTGCTCGGCTAGCGGCGGCGCCGGCGGGGGCCGCGCTCAGGCGCGGCCGTGCACCACGCGCCCGCCCACCATGGTGAGGCGCACGCGTATGTCCGGCAGCGCCTCCAGCGGCGCCGTGAGCGGATCCTGGTCGAGCACGGCCAGGTCCGCGCGGCGTCCCGGCGCGAGGATGCCCGCCACGCGTTCCGACTGGGTGACCCAGGCGCCGCCCACCGTGAGGGTCCAGAGCGCGTCCTGACGCGTGAGGCGCTCGCGCGGTCCGATGACGGCGCCCGAGGCCATGTCCCTTCGCCCCACGACGGCGGCGAAGGCCATCCAGGGGTCGGGCGGCTTGTTGTCGGTGGCGAGCCCGAACGGGATGCGGCGGCGCCGGAGGCTCCGGTGGGGCAGCAGGGTGGCGCCACCGTCCCCCAGTCTCGCCGCTTCCTCCGCGGCGGAGCGCCAGAGATAGCTGATGGGATTGGTGGTGGCGACCGCGCCCAGCCGCTTGATGCGCGCGAGCTGCTCGTCCGTCGCGTCGTTGAGGTGCACGAGCACCCAGCGCAGCGGGCGGAGGGGATGCTGACGCGCGATCATCTCCCAGGCGTCGAGCACGCCGGGCAGGCAGCGGGTGACCAGCGTGTTGACGCGCACGCCCAGCCGCGCCGCCAGTAGCGCCTGCAGCGTGTAGGCCTCGTGCGAGTTCGCGCTCTCCACAAATCCGGCCCACGCGGTATAGGGCTGGGCCTCGTGGAGGATACGCGCGACCTCGGGATCGCCCCCGTAGTGGAGGCAGATGCCGGCCACGCGCAGCATGTCGTCGCCGAGGCCGCGCCCGCCCACCCACGCCGCGACCTCGCGCAGCGCGGTCGCCGCCTCCACCGTGCCGTCCCATGTGGGGCTCAGGGCCAGCGTGGCGCGCAGCCGGAGCCGCCCCTGCTCGTGCGCCTCGCGATAGGCGGCGAGCACCTCCGGCGCGATGCCGTGGCCCTCGTACACGGCGGTGACGCCGCGGGCGGCGTAGATGCGCTGCGAGTCGTCGAGCGCGTCCAGCCGATCCTCGTGGGTGAAGCGCGGCGCCTCGGACATCAGCGTGTGCTCGATCACCTGGATGGCGTTCTTCTCAATGAAGAGCCCGGTGGGCTCGCCCGCCGCGTCGCGGACGATCTCGATGCCGGACGGCGCCTCCGTGTCACGGGTGACCCCGGCAGCTCGCAGCGCCGCCGAGTTGGCGATCGAGTACACCGGGGGCTTGTTCCAGTAGCCCCAGATCCCGCGCAGATACACGGGGTGCTCGGGCGCGGCGGCGTCCAGGTCCTCGCGGGTGGGCCAGCGGCCCTCGGCGAGGCAGCCGGGCGCGTCGCGGTAGAAGGGCGGGGTACCGACGGGCATCGTGACGATCCACTCACCGGGCTTGCGCCCGGCGGCGAGACGGCGCAGCAGCCGCTGGAGGTCGGCGATGGAGCGGCAGCGCGCGAGCGAGGGGAAGATGCGCTTAAGGCCCTCGCGATCCAGGTGCGCGTGGGCGTCCACGAGGCCGGGGATCAGCGTAGCGCCGCGGAGGTCCACGACCTTGGTCCGCCGGTCGCGCCAGCCGCGGAGGTCGCCCCGCCTCCCCACGCCGAGCACGTGCCCGCCGCGCACGGCCAGGGCCTCCGCCGAGGGCCGCGCCCGATCGAGGGTGAGGATGCGCCCGTTGACGAAGACCCAGTCGGCGGCGCCGCTCGCCATTCCGAAGGCTGGAGGCGCGGGCGCGATCAAGCGCCGGCGAGCGCCGCCTTCACGTGCTCGGTTCGGAAGGGGACCGTGCGCAGGCGCACGCCGGTGGCGTCGAAGATCGCGTTGCCGAGCGCGGCCGGCACCGGCGTCGAGGCCGCCTCACCCACGCCCAGCGGCGGCTGGTCGAGGCGCTGGATCAGGTCGAACTCGAGCGTCGGCACCTCGGGGAAGCGGAGGATCGGGTACGACGCCCAGTCCACCGAGGTGACGCGCTGCCGGTCGAAGGTGACCTCCTCGTGCAGCGTGCGCGACAGCGTCTGGATGATGTTGCCCTCGAGCTGCGCCTGCACGCATCCGGGATTGATCATGAGCCCGCAGTCCTGCGCGCAGACGGCGCGGGTGACCCGCACCGCGCCGCTGGCGCGCTCCACCGCCACTTCCATCCCGATCGCCACGATGGTCTCCTCGTGCTTGTAGTGCACGAACGCGATGCCGCGCCCGGTGAGGACCTGCGCCGTCCGATCGATGGGCCGCGGCGAGGGCCGCGGCTGCCAGCCCATCTTGGCGGCGCAGCGACGCAGCACCTCGGCGGCGCGCGCGTTGGTCAGCCGCCGGAGCCGGAAGTCGACGGCGTCCTGCCGCGCGAGCGCGGCGACCTCGTCGGTGAACGATTCCACCGCGAAGGTGTTGGCGACCTTGCCGGGCGCGCGGAAGGCCGAGGTGCGCAGCGGCGCGTCGGCCAGCCAGTGCACCACCGCGTTGAGGCTGCCGACGGTGTAGGGCGGGTCGATGTTCTGGTAGATCAGGCCCGTGGATCGTCCCGGCGTCTGCGGAATGCCCGCCGCGTCGAGCGACAGGAAGGGCACGTGCGGCAGATTGGCGGTGGCCACGGGGAGCCAGGCCTGGGTCTCCCAGGCGGTGATCTGCCCGTCCGCGTCTACCGCGGCGCGGAGCTGGAGGAGCTGGGCCGGGCCCTTCGGGTCCAGGGCGTGCTCCTCCTCGCGCGTCCACTGCACGCGCACCGGCCGGCTGACCGCACGCGAGAGGAGGGCGGCCTCCATCGCCGCGTCGTCCGCGCCGTTGGGCCCGTACGAGCCCGCGCCGTCGAGATAGATCACCCGCACGCGGTTCCGCTCGAGGCCAAGAACGCGCGCGCAGGTGGCGGCGAGGTTGTGGGTGCCCTGGGACGAGCTCCAGATCGTGGCGCCATCAGCGCGCACGTCGGCGACACCGCACGAGGGCCCCATCGAGCCGTGGGTCTGGAAGGGCCAGCGATACTCGCCCGCCAGCGTGCGCGTGCCCGCCGGAGGCGCGTCGAGGGCGGAGAGATCGCCACGCCTGGCGACCTCCTGGTCGCGCACCACGCGCCCCGTCTTCATCGAGTCGTAGAGGGCGGACTGCTCGCCGAGCCCCGACGGGCTCGTGCCGCTGGCGGGCGACCACGTCGCCTTGAGGGCGCGGGCGCCCCGGACCGCATCCCACTCGCGCTCGGCCAGCACGGCGAGAAAGCTCTGGATGCGCGCCACGCGCGCGCCGGGCACGCCGGCGAGGGAGCTCTCGTCCACCGCCGCGAGGGCGGCGCCGGCCGCGGGCGGCCGGATCACGCGCGCGTGCAGCATGCCGGGCAGCGTCAGATCCTGAAGGTAGTGATGGGTGCCCGTGGCCTTCTCGGGGACGTCGGGCCGCGGCAGCGAGGCCCCGATGTAGCGGAAGCGGTCCGAGGTCCGATAGGGCGCCTTGGGATCGAGCTTGAGGTTGAAGGTCTTGCCGCCGATCAGGTCGGCGAAGCCCACGCTGGCGCCGCCGTTTCGTACGCTCACGGCGCCGTCGGCGGTGTCGAGATCCGCCTCCGGGCGCGCGAGCCGCGAGGCGGCCAGCGCGATCAACGCCTGGCGCGCCGTCGCCGCCGCCTGGCGGAGCTGCATGCCGCCGCGCGCGACGCCGTAGCTGCCGCCGGTGGCGCCCTGATTGGGCGTGAGCGCGCTGTCGCCCTCGATCATCGCGATGCGGTCGGGTGACACGCCCAGCTCGTCGCCCGTGATCTGGCGCATGGCGATGCGATGGCCGGTGCCGAGGTCCACCTTGCCCACGAAGATCGTGACGGAGCCGTCTCCGTGGACGGCGAGGTAGGAATCCACCGCATCGGGCGCCAGCGACTTACCGAGGAAACGATCGGCGTTGGGCACCGTCTGGGCCGCGGGGCGAGGCGACCACGGAAAGCCCACGACGAGGGCGCCGCCCGCGGCGAGGCCCGCGCCCAGGAAGCGTCGGCGTGAGAGGGCCATGTCAGCGCCCTCCCGGGTTGCCGGCGGCGCGGAGCACGGCGCGGATCACGCGGTCGTGGCTCCCGCACCGGCAGAGATTGCCGGCGAGGGCGTCGCACACCTGCTCGCGCGTGGGGCGCGGCGTGGTGGCCAGCAGCGCCTTCGCGCTCATGATGATGCCGGCCGTGCAGTAGCCGCACTGCGCCGCCTGCTCGGCGATGAAGGCGGCCTGGAGCGCATCGGGCTTGGCGGGCGTGCCCAGGCCCTCGATCGTCGTCACCTCCATCCCGGCCACCGCGCGCGCCGGCGTCACGCACGAGCGCACGGCCTTGCCGTCCACCAGCACCGTGCAGGCGCCGCACTGGGCGAGCCCGCAGCCGAAGTGCGTGCCGGTCAGGGCGAGGTCGTTGCGCAGGACGTAGAGCAGGGGCACGTCGGGATCGGGCGACTCGACCTCACGCGTGCGGCCGTTGACACGGAGCGAGAGCTTCGCCATCAGAGGGTCCTCTCAGACGAGCGAGACGTGGCGCGGCGGACGGAAGCGATCAGGCCTTGAACACCGGATTGTCGGTGCGGTCGATGAGCGCGTCGGGCCCCTCGGTCGGCAGCACCTCGGCAAAGTTCTGCGCGCCGTCGATGTCGCCTTCCCAGACCTCCCGCGGCAGCTCGTAGAGCACCTCGATGCCGTGCCCGTCGGGATCGGCGATGTAGACGCTGTGGGTCATGCCGTGATTGATGCGCCGGAGGAACTTCACGCCCTTGGCCTGGAGCCACGCCACCTGCTTGACCCAGGACTCGCGATCGGGCCAGGCGATGGCCACGTGGTTCAAGCCGGGGCGGCCCGGCATGAGGCTCCACTCGGGCGGCTCGCTTCCGTCCTGGCTCGCCGGCGGCAGCTCGGCGAGGGCGAGGTCGTGATGGGTCAGCCCGCCCTGGGCGTCCACGCCGCTGTAGAAGCGCATCTTGGGCCGCACGCGTCCGGGCGTCTGCTTGAGCTCGGCCACGCACCTGAAGCCGATGATCTCCGTCCAGAACTTGTGCGAGACCTCCATGTTCCGCACGTTCAGCACCAGGTGATTGATGGCCCGCGGCGCCTGGGCGTGGGCGGGGGGCGTGACGGGCGAGCCGTTGGTGCCGTTCGTGTCAGTGCTGGCCATGGGAGCCTCCTCGGGTGACTTGGCAGGCATTGTATCGCAAGGGCGCGCGGTGAGACGATGCCGTAACGATCCTGCGATAGGCTGCACCCGTCGACCCACATCGGCCACGATGAGAACGAAGGGACTGCTCAGGGCTACGGCGCTGGCCGCCGCCACGGTGCTCTTTGCACCTCACGCCTGGGCGGAGGGGCCTTCCCCCTCGTTCTTCGACCCCGTGGTCACGACGAGCCCGGGCATATCTCGCGAGGTCAACGTCCTGCTCGATCACACGCGCGACTCGGATCGCAGGCTGACCTTCCTGTCCGCGCGACTGCAGTATCCCGTCGCCTCGTGGCTCCAGTTCAGCCTCGAGATGCCGGGGTTCCTCGACCCCAGCGAAGGCTCGCCTCGCGTCGGCGCCGGCGACCTGTCGGTCGGGGCACAGGCCAACGTGTGGACGCCGCGCCAGTGGCCCGCCCAGGTCGATGTGGGTCTTGAGGTCGCGCTCCCGACAGGGGACCGCGACGTGCTCGCCGGCTCCACGACGGTCCATGTCTTCATTGCCGGTGGTCTGAACGCCGGCCCCATCGACCTGGTGGCGAACATCTCCTATGCGTGGGGACTCACGGGCTCCGCCCAGGACAGTCAGCTCTTCCAGGCCAGCCTGGCCGCCGGCTACCGTCACCGGTGGCTCGCGCCGTTCGTCGAGCTGGTGATAACCCAGCCCGTCGAGGGATTTGATCAGCGGCGACCGCAGGTGGCGCTCGTGCCCGGCATCGAGCTCTACTTCCCAGCCAACCTGAGCCTCTCGGTCGGTGTCCAGCTCCCGGTCGGGTCCCCGCGCTTCTTCGACCAGCGGGTGGTGGCCTTCTTCAAGTGGCCCTTCTGAGCCGTGAGGGAAACGTCGCGAGCGGGCTCAGCTGAGCAGTGCCAGCGGCTCCTCGAGGTCGGCCAGCGCGCCCAAGAACTGGGCGCCGCGAGCCCGTCCAGCGCCCGGTGATCGCAGGAGAGGGTGAGGACCACGGTGGGCTGGACGGCCGGCTGCCCTTTCGGGGGGATCACGCGGTCCGCGATGCGGCCGACGGCGAGGATCGCGGCCTGGGCGGCTTCACGATTGCGTTGAAGGCGTCGACGCCGTACATCCCGAGATTGATGATGGTGAAGCCGCCGGCCTGGATGTGGGCGGGGCGCAGCTTGCCGGTCTGGGGGCGGGCGACGAGGTCCTCGCGGCGCGCCGCGATGTCCTTGAGCGTGAGGGTCTCGGCGCGGTGGAGCAGGGGGACGAGCAGGCGATGGGAGCCTCCTCGGGTGACGTGAGGCGATTGTGGCGCAAGAAAACAATCGAACGAGAGTCGGATAAATGTGTCACCCTGTGAGTGTGGCCCGGCGTATTGGATTGACTGGGTCCCCTGCCGTTCCAGATCGCGACTCCGGTGCCGTCTTCCGCGCACCAGAGAGTGCCGACTCCCGCGGGAGATTTCCTGGAGGTGCCCTCATGGCGCACAAGCTCTTCATCGGCGGGCTCGCCTTCACGACGTCGAATGACCGGCTCCGCGAGGTGTTCGCGGCGGTAGGGGGCGTCGAGTCGGCTTCGGTGGTGGTCGATCGGGATACCGGGCGGTCGCGCGGCTTCGGCTTTGTCGAGATGGAGTCGGCGGAGGCCGCCGCCGAGGCGGTCAAGAAGCTCAACGGGCAGACGGTGGATGGACGGGTTCTGAAGGTCGAGCTCGCGAACGCGCCGGGTAGCGGCGGCGGGCGGAGCGGCGGTGGCTATCGCAGCGGCGGCGGCTATCGCAGCGGCGGCGGGGGCGAGGGCGGAAACCGTGGCGGCAAGGGCGGCGGTGGCGGGAGGCGCTGGTAGGACGGCCTATGCAGGTCGTCGCGTTGTCGACTCCCGGGAACCCCGCCTGGCGCTGGCGCATCGTCAGTTACTCGGGGGAACAGATCGAAGAATCGTACGAGGAGTTCGCGACGATCGCCGCGGCCCTCGCCAAGGGAGTGAAGCGCTTGCGCGAGATGAACCTGATCGACCGCAGCGTGCCGATGCCGCCCCATCGCTCGGTCTTCCGTCCTCGGGGGCGCTGACGGCGCGACCCGGCCAGCGGGTCAGGTGAGAAGCGCCAGCGGCTCCTCGACCAGCTCCGCGAGGGCTCCGAGGAACTGGGCGCCGCGGGCGCCGTCCAGCGCGCGGTGGTCGCAAGAGAGGGTCAGCACCATGGTGGGCTGGACGGCCGGCTGACCGTTCACGGCGATCACGCGGTCCGCGATGCGCCCGACGGCGAGAATCGCCGCCTGCGGCGGGTTCACGATGGCGTTGAAGGCGTCGACGCCGTACATGCCGAGATTGCTGATGGTGAAGCCGCCGCCCCCTATGTCGGCGGGGCGCAGCTTACCAGCCTGGGCGCGCGTGACGAGGTCCTCGCGCCGCGCGGCGATGTCCTTGAGCGTCAGGGTATCGGCGCGGTGGAGCACGGGGACGACCAGGCCGTCCTCGATGGCCACGGCGAGCCCGATGTTGATCTCCGAGTTGCGAAGAATGCCGCCGTCTTTCCAGGAGGCGTTCGCCGCGGGATGCTGGGCCAGGGTCGCGGCGACGAGCCGCACCAGCAGATCGGTATAGGTGATACGGGCGCCGCTCTGCTTGGTCGCCCGCTCGCGCCAGGCGACGAGCCGGCTCACGTTGACCTCGCGGACGAGATAGAAGTGAGGGGCGCTGGTCCACGAGGCGGTCATGCGGTCGGCCATGATGCGCCAGATATGGCTGACGCCCTCGCCACGGGCCGCCTCGGGTCGTGCGGTGGTGGAGGCGGAGGCTGCCGCCGCGGGCAGGTCGGCGGCGAGGATGGCACCGCTCGGGCCGGAGCCGTGGAGCGTGCGGAGGTCGAGGCCGCGCTCTGCCGCGAGGCGGCGCGCCTTGGGCGACGCGGGGGCGAGACGCGCGGCGGCGGACGTGGTGGCGGATACAGCGGCACGGCGCTCCACGTGCGCGAGGACGTCGGCCTTCTCGATCTTGCCGGAGCTGCTCTTGATCTCGGCGAGGTCGATGCCGTGCTCGGCGGCGAGCTTGCGGGCGAGCGGAGAGGCTTTGACCCGATCGCCGTTGGCGTCCGCGGGACGTGGCCCCTCCCCCTGGCCTCTCACCGGAGGAGAGGGGGTAGAAATCGCCGCCTCGCCGGGCGCATAGATCATGGCGATCGGCTGGCCCACCGGGATGACGTCGCCCTCTTGCGCGGTCACGTCGCGGAGCACGCCGGCAGCGGGCGACTCGATCTCGACCGTGACCTTGTCGGTCTCGATCTCGACCAACGCGTCGCCCTTACGAACCGTATCGCCCGGCGCCTTGATCCAGCGCAGGACCTTGCCGGTCTCCTGCGCCAGCTCCAGCGCCGGCATGATGACCTGGGTGGGCATCAGGCCTTGCCGCAGAGCGCCTTCGCCGCGTCGAAGACAGTCTTCTCCGACGGCACCGTGAGGTCTTCCAGCACCGGGGAGAATGGGACGGGCACGTCCATCGCGCCCATGCGCTTGACCGGCGCGTCCAGGTGATAGAAGGCGCCTTCCGCGATCACGGAGGCGATCTCCGCGGTGACGCCGTAGCGCTCGTAGCCCTCGTCCACCACGAGGGCGCGGGAGGTCTTCTTGGCGGAGGCGATGAGGGCGTCCTTGTCCAGCGGGAAGGTCGTGCGCGGGTCGATCACCTCGGCGCCGATGCCGACCTCGTCCAGCATCTTGGCCGCGCCCAGCGCCACCGGCACCATGCTGCTGGTGGCCACGATCGTGATGTCCTTGCCCGCGCGCTTCACGTCGGCCACCCCGAAGGGGATGGTGTAGTCCTCGGCGGGGACGGGGCCCTTCACGCGATACATCATCTTGTCCTCGAAGATCACCACGGGGCTGTCGTCGCGGATGGCCGTCTTCATGAGGCCCTTGGCCTCGTAGGGACCCGAGGGCAGCGCCACCTTGAGGCCGGGGATGTGGCTCACCCAGGCGTGCAGCGACTGCGAGTGCTGCGCCGCGGAGCGCCGCGTGGCGCCCAGCGTGGTGCGGAACACGATGGGCACCTTGATCTTGCCGCCCGACATGTAATACGCCTTGGCCGCCTGGTTCACCATCTGGTCCATCGTGAGCGTGATGAAGTCGCCGAACATCACGTCCACCACCGGCCGCATGCCGGTCATCGCCGCGCCCACCCCGATGCCCGCATAGCCGGGCTCGGAGATCGGCGTGTCGATCACGCGGTCGGTGCCGAACTCCTGCACCAGCCCCACCAGGGTCTTGAAGGGATGGCCGGCCTCGGCCACGTCTTCGCCGATGAGGAAGACGCGCGGGTCCCGCCGCATCTCCTCGGCAATCGCTTCCTTGACGGCATCGCCATAGGTCAGCTCACGCACAGTCATGATGGGCTCCCTGAAGTCGGAGGGGGCGGAGGCGGCGGCACCACGGGACGGCGCATGGGCAACGCCGCGTTCCGGAGCTCGTCGAGGTCGATCGTGGGCATGTCGAGGCTCAGCGCCCGCAGCACGCCGTTGGCCAGCGCGGTGTAGTCGGGGAAGACGCGCCGCAGCCGCGCGCGCCAGGCGGGCATGCCGCCGTTGGCGTGGAGCTCGAAGGCCGACTCGCGCCCGTCCAGCGCGGAGGCGACGTGATCGGACGCGAGCTGCAGCAGGGCCGCGCGCTGCAGCGCGGTGTACCCGCCGCCGCCGAACGATTCCTCGAGGCCGGCGGCCACCTCGGGCGAGGCCAGGTCCTTGTCCGAGGGCGCGACGACCAGCGAGGACCCGGGCAGGATGCGCAGGATCTCGGCCATGCGTTGCCGCGACTTCTGCATGGCGATGCTGCCTGCGGCGACGTGCACCCGGCGCGGCACGCAGAGGCCGTCCGCGGTGAGATCCGGCTCGAGCTCCGCCGCCGTCTGGCAGGTCCGCACCGTCTGCACGTCGATCACCAGGTCCATCAGGTACTCCACCGTCGGTTCATGCTCCTTGAGGCCCATGGCATGGGTGCAGGCCAGCGCCAGGCCCAGCGTGAACTCCGCCTTGGCGAGCCAGCAGTAGAGCTGGTGCCAGAAGCACCAGATCGCGATGGGATCAGGGGAGACGTCGGTGAAGAAGATACGCTCCCACGGCACGTGAACGTTCTCCAGCCAGAGCTGGCCGTCCAGCTCGTCGAAGCGGCTGCTGAGCGGGGCAAGGAACGGGTTCGCGTGGCGGGCGGCCGCCTTGCGGCAGAGCACGGTGACGCCGGGCGCGCCGACCGGCACCACGAAGGTGGCTCGATGCCCGTTCCAGTCCACCCCGGAGTGTGACCCGACGTAGACGTCCTCCGCGTAGACCGGGCTCGTATGCATGCCGACCTTGCCGCTCAGGATGAGCCCCGCGTCGGTCTCGCGGACGATGCGTAGGGCTGCCCGTTGGTCGGGGTCCTGGCGGAGCCGGTACCCGATCGTTCCCGCGCCCGCGCAGAAGGTGAGGAAGCGGCCGGTCGCGATGAGGCTCTCGCGGTAGCGGGTGGCGTCGTCGAGCTGCTGGGCGGACACGTCGCGCTCTAGGACCACGTCGCGGACGCCGAGGGCGATGAGATTGCCGTAGCCGGGCGTGTGCGTGATGTTCCCCGCGCTGACGAAGGCGGTCGCCGCGTAGGAGCGGCCCATCGCGCGGAGGTCGGCGGCGCTGCGTGGCGTGGCGAAGGCCCAGGCCGCGCGCTCGCCGTGGGCGTCGGGCGGGGCGAGGACCACGTCCTGCCACTCGGGATCCCGGTGACGGTCGTACCAGGCGACGTACTCCTCCACCATGGGCCGAGTGGCCGGGTGCAGGGTCACGTCCTCGACGAGCCCCTCGCCGACGATCCACACCCGTCGGCCGTCGCGCAGGGCCTCGCGGTACTCGGCGCCGCTTCTCACTAGGTGGGTGCTCTCACCGCGCGGCGTCGTACAGCGCCGCGGTGTCGTAGAACTCGTGGAATTCGACCACCCTGCCGTCGCGGAAGCGCCAGAAGTCGGCCTTGGGCGTGTCAACCACGCGGCCGGTGGCGCGGTTCTTCCACGCGGTGGAGCCGCGCATCGCCACCCAATCGCCGTCGGCGAGGAAGGCGCCGGTCTTGTAGTTGATCATCTCCCACTCGCCCAGGAGCCCGTCGAAGTAGCGCTTGAAGTCGGCCTTCGAGCGGATCTCGCTGGTGAACTCGGCGCCGGCGCCGCCGTTGGCCAGGGAGCGCACGCTGACGTCGTCCGCCATGAGGTCGAGCCAGGTCTGGACGCTGCCGCCCTTCGACTCGTGCCACTGCCGGTAGGCGTCCTTCAGCCTCGCCACGTTCTCTCCCGGACTGCTCATGGCGCCACCTCCGCCCTGTGGTTCTGGGCCCCTGCACCCGGTCATTCCCCCTCGCATTGGGGGCTCCCCGCGCATATCCTATCCCAACGGTCCGAGCCACGCATGACGCCGCCAGCCACGGACGCAACGCCGATCCCGCCCGCGCAGAAGTGGGCCATCACGCTCACCGTGATGGTGGTGGCATTCATGCAGATCCTCGACACGAGCGTGACCAACGTGGTGCTCCCGCATCTGCAGGGCTCGATGTCGGCGGGGCTCGACGAGGTCTCGTGGGTGATCACCTCCTACCTCGCCGCCAACGCCGTGGTGATCCCGGCCACCGGCTGGCTGGTGGGTCTCTTCGGCCGGAAGAAGTTCTTCCTGATCTGCACCATCCTTTTCGTCGTGAGCTCGTTCCTGTCCGGCGTCGCGCCCGACCTCACCACGCTGATCATCGCCCGCATCTTCCAGGGGCTCGGCGGGGGCCCCATCATCCCGCTCTCGCAGGCGATCCTCTGGGAGATCTTCCCGTTCCACCAGCGGGGGCTCGCCATGGCGGTGTGGGGGATGGGCTTCATCCTCGGGCCGATCCTTGGGCCCACGGTGGGCGGCTATCTCGCCGACGAGTGGTCGTGGCGCTGGATCTTCTACATCAACTTGCCGGTGGGCGTGCTGGGCTTCCTCATGGCCAGCGCCTTCCTCTTCGACCCGCCGTATCTTCGCAAGGCCGGGCGGGTGGACTGGTGGGGGCTCGGCCTGATGGTCGCGGGCTTCGGCTGCCTCCAGCTCGTGCTGGATCGCGGGGAGCGGGAGGACTGGTTCGACTCCACGCTCATCGTCACGCTGAGCGTGATCGCGGTGATCGCAGTGGTGGGCTTCCTCGTCCGCGAGCTGCGGACGGAGGATCCCATCCTCGACCTCAGCGTGTTCACCGATCGCAACTTCGCCACCGGCGCCACCCTCATTGCGGTGGTGGGCTTCGGCATGTTCTCAGGCATGCTGCTGGTCGCCGTGTTCACCCAGAAGCTCCTGGGCTATGACGCCTGGACCTCGGGGCTCGTTCTGGCCCCCGGTGGGCTCGGTAATATCTGCTCGCTGTTCGCCTCGGGGATCGTGACGCGCGTGGACCAGCGCTGGATGCTGGCCTTCGGCTCCCTGCTGAACGCGGTGAGCCTCTACATGATGACCTCGCTGACGCTCGGGATGGACTACTGGGCGCTGGCGCTCCCGCGCTTCATCCAGGGCTTCGCCATCGGGTTCATCTTCGTGCCGCTCTCCACGCTCACGCTGGCGACGATCCGGCGGGACAAGCTGGTCAACGCCACCGCGGCCTACGGCATGCTGCGGAACGTCGGCGGCAGCGTGGGGATCGCGGTGGTGACCACGCTGCTCGCCCAGCGCAGCCAGTTCCATCAGTCGAACCTGGTGAGTCACATCAACGTGTGGGATCCCGAGACCAGCACCCGGCTCGGCCAGTGGGCCCGCCACTTCTCGCGGCTGGGAGCGGACGCGTTCACCGCCGAGCGGCGGGCCATCGCCATGCTGTACAAGGAGACGGTGGACCAGGCCCAGCTCCTCGCCTATGCCGACGACTTCTGGCTGCTTGCCGTCATGTTCACGCTGATGCCCCTGGCCCTGCCGCTGATGCGCCGCATCCGTCTTCAGCCCATGCCCGCGGACACCGCGACGGCCGAGCGCGCGGCGGCGCCCGCGCCGGCGCCCGAATAGTGAGGAGGGTCGGATGAATCTCGAGCTCGAGGGCAAGGTGGCCATCGTGGGGGGCGCGAGCAAGGGGCTCGGGCGCGCCTGCGCGGAGGTGCTGGCGGAGGAGGGCGCGGCGGTCGTGATGTGCAGCCGCTCCGAGGGCGAGCTCGAGAAGGCGGCGCGTGAGATCCACGACACCACCGGGCGCGAGACGCTGGCCTTCGCCGGCGATCTCGACCGGCCAGAGACCGTCCGCGATCTCGTCGCGGCGGCGGTGGCGCGCTTCGGGCGCCTGGACGTGCTCGTGAACAACTCGGGCGGCCCGCCGCTGGCCCGTGCGCAGGGCGCCACCGAGGAGCAGTGGGCCACCGCGGTGCAGCGCTCGCTGCTGTTCTTTGCTCGGATGTGCCGAGAAGCGGTGCCGCATCTCAAGCGGGCGGGCGGCGGCCGCATCATCAATATCCTCGCCAGCACGGTGTACCAGCCCATTCCCAACCTGGCCCTGTCCGGGGCCACGCGCATGGGCGTGGTCGCCTTCGCGAAGAGCCTGGCCGACGAGGTGGGGCGCGACGGCATCCTGGTGAACAACGTGTGCCCCGGCTCCATCCTCACCGAGCGCATGCTGTCGAACGTGACGGCGCGGGCCAAGGAGCTCGGCATCCCCGTGGAGAAGGCGCTCGAGCAGCGCGCGGCCGAGACCGCGGTGGGCCGCATCGGCGACCCACGCGAGATGGCCTACCTGGTGGCCTTCTTCGCCTCCAGCCGGTCGAGCTACATCACCGGCACCACCATGCTCGTGGACGGCGGCCTCGTGCGCTCCGTGCTGTGAGCGCGGAGCCCCAGTCCGCGCTGCCCGGCGCTAGAGCTTCGGGGCGACCTGCTCGATGAACTGGCGCATCGCCCGCTCGACCTCCGCGCGGGGCAACATGGCGCCTTGGTCGAACCAGGCGATGATCTGCGACAGCCCGAACTCGTCGCGCGCCGCCTGCAGGCGATCGATCACCTCGGCGGTGTCGCCGAAAGCGGCGTGGTCCCGATAGAACTTCTCATAGGGCACGTTGGCCAGGGTCTCCGCGATGACCTTGAGGCGCGGCAGATGCTCGCCGTACGACTCGGGGATCTTCGCGAATACGTCATGGATGTTCTCGTAGTACCGGCGGACGCCGGGCCGCATGGCCTCGCGGGCCGCCGGGCCGGTGGGCCCGAGGTGCACGGGCAGCATGAGCGCCATCTGGTCCGGCCGCCAGGCATGGCCGGCGGCGGCTAGCCGCTCGCGATAGATCGTCATGCACTCGCGAAGCTGGGGCAGGGGCGTGGTGGTGGTGCCGGAGTAGATGGGCAGGCCGCCCTCGGCGACGTGGGCGAAGCTCTCCTGCGTGTGTACGGCGACGCGGATGGGCGGATGGGGCTGCTGGAGTGGCCGCGGCACCACCGCCAGCTCCTCCACCTGATAGAAGCGGCCGCGATAGCTGAAGCGCTCCTCCGTCCACGCGAGGCGGATGATCTCGAGCGCCTCGTCGAAGCGCGCGCGGTTCTCGGCGAGGGGAACGCGGAAGCCGTGGAACTGGCTGGGAATGGAGCCGCGCCCCACGCCGAACTCGAGCCGGCCGCCGGAGAGAATGTCGGCGACGGCGGCTTGCTCCGCGCACTCCAGCGGGTGCCGCAGCGGGAGCAGCGTCACCGCGGTGCCGATGCGGATCCGGCGCGTGCGGGCGGCGATGGCGGGCACCGCCATCAGCGGCTGGGCGAGCAGCGAGAAGGCGCCTCCGAAGTGGAGCTCGGCCAGCCAGGCCACGTCGAAGCCCAGCTCGTCGGCGCGCGCGATCAGGTCGATCATCTCCGCGTAGCGGTCCGCGTGGGAGCGGCCCGCCTCGGCCGCCGCCTGATGGAAGACCCCAAAGCGCATGCGGCGATTCTAGACCGAGCGGGGCGGCTGTGGTAGGGATGAGCGCATGTCCAAGGCGCTGAAAGGAATCCGGGTGGTGGACGTCACCAACAATCAGGCGGGGCCGTCGTGCGGCCAGATGCTGGCGTGGCTGGGGGCCGACGTGATCAAAGTCGAGGAGCCCGGCAAGGGCGACGTCGCGCGCTACTCGCAGCGGGACAAGGACAAGCCCGAGGCGGATGCGCTCTTCTACCTTGCCTTCAACGCCAACAAGCGGAGCCTCACGCTCAATCTCAAGCACGCGCGCGGGCAGGAGGTGTTCCGCGCGCTGCTCCGGTCCTCGGACGTGCTGCTCGAGAACTTCGGCCCCGGCGTGATCGAGCGCCTCGGCTTCGGCTACGACGCGGTCCATGCTCTGAACCCGCGGCTGGTCTACGCGAGCATCAAGGGCTTCGGCACATACGGCCCCTACCGCGACTACAAGAGTTACGAGCCGATCGCCCAGGCCATGGGCGGCGCGATGAGCGTGACCGGCTTCCCCGACGGGCCGCCCACCTACACGTGGCCGTCGATCGGCGACTCCGGGACGGGCATGCACTGCGTGATCGGCATCCTCGCCGCCCTCATGCAGCGCCACCAGACCGGCGAAGGGCAGGCGGTCGAGGTCTCGATGCAGGACGCGGTGGTGAACCTCCTACGTGTGAGCCTGCGCGACCATCAGCGCTTCGGGCGCATCATGCCGCGCACCGGCAATCAGCTGGGAGCCGTCGTGCCGGGCACGACCTATCGCTGCCACCCCGGCGGACCCAACGACTACGTGTTCATCTTCGTGCAGCAGCAGATGTGGCATCCGCTGCTGAAGGCGATCGGGCGCTCAGACCTGATCGGCGACCCGCGCTACGAGACGGGCGAGGCGCGCTGGGAGCGCCGCGCCGAGGTGGACGCCCTCGTGGAGGCGTGGACCTCGGGGCGCGACAAGCACGAGGTCATGAAGATCCTGGCCGGCGCCGGCGTGCCCTGCGGCGCCTGCCTCGACACCGGGGAAGTGCTGGCCGACCCGCATCTCCTCGAGCGCGACATGGTCGTCGAGGTGGAGCACCCGGTGCGCGGGCGCTACCTCACGGTGGGCAACCCGGTGAAGCTCTCGGCCTCGCCCACTGCCATCGGCCCGTCGCCGCTGCTGGGCCAGCACCGCGAGGAGATCCTGCGGGAGCTGGGCTATGGCGACGACGACATCCGGGCGTTGGCGAAAGACGGCGCGATCTGACGCGCGCCGCCCGCCCCGCGTGGGGCTCAGAGCACCGCGGCCGGCGCCTTCGGCATCGTCTGCCACTGCGCGGGGTCATGGCCGTAGAACATCGCGGCCCCCTCCCGATCCCGTAGCCGCCGCAGCGCTCCCAGGGATTCGCGCATGACGCCCGGATCCCAGAGGATGTTCGGGAGCACGTCGCGGTCCATGTTCTCCCGCGTGTAACAGGCATCGGAGGCACACACCAGGTGCGCGCCCTTGCCCCCGCGCACGCGCAGGGATTGATGCCCCGGCGTATGGCCGTAGGTGGGGAAGAGGATCACGCTCCCGTCGCCGAACACGTCGTGCTCGCCCTCGATGACCTGATAGTCGAGCGGATGGTCGAAGTCGATGGGGCTCGGGTTGTACTTCGGGACGAAGCCGGGCTTCCGCGCCGCCTCGAGCTCCGGCCGCTGCACGAGAAAGGTCGCCTTCGGGAAGAACTCGTTGCCGCCGCAGTGGTCGAAGTGGAGGTGCGAGTTCGCGACGTATCCGATGTCGGTGGGTTTCAATCCCAGGCGCGCGAGCTGGGGCACCACGTCGTCCCCCTCCGCGCTCTTCACGGTGAGCCGCTTCATGCGCTCGGCGCCCAGGCGGGTGAGGGGATCGAGCCGCGCCTGGCAGTGCACGCCGGTGTCGAAGAGGAGCCGGCCCTTCGGGTGGCTCACCACGAAGCTCATCACCGGCACCGTCCAGGGCTGCCCTGGGGAGAGATCGGAGACCATGCTGGCCCGGTCGAGCTCGATGGAGCCGGTGCAGAGGGCGTGGACGCGGACGTCAGGCATACACGTCCTCGTCCACCTGGCTGGGCGCGGGATACGGAGCCGCCAGCGCGTACTCCACCCCCTTGTCGATCTCGGTCTTGACGTCGCCGAGGATGCGGTCGAGCACGCCCTGGTCGACGAGGCCCTGCTTGATCAGCCGCCCCGAGAGGGTCTCGAGCGGATCGTGGGCGGACATCCACTCCTTCTCTTCCTCGCGCGTGCGGTAGTCCCGGTTGACGTCGCCCACGTGGTGGCCGTAGTACCGGTAGGTCTTGCACTCCAGGAACGCCGGCCCCTCGCCGCGGCGCGCGCGGGCGACGAGGCGGTCCATCGTCGCGTGCACCGCCTGCACGTCCTGCCCGTCCACCATCTCGGCGTGGATGCCGAAGGCGCGGGCGCGCGCGAGGATCTCGCCGGCCACCGTCTCGCCGCAGGGCGTGTACTCGCCGTAGAGGTTGTTCTCGCACACGTAGATGACGGGGAGCTTCCAGAGCGCCGCCATGTTCATGGCCTCGTAGAGGAGCCCCTGGCCCAGCGCGCCGTCGCCGAAGAAGCACACCGCCACCTGGCCGCTGCCCCGCATCTTGGCGGACAGCGCGGCGCCGGTGGCGATGCCGGCCGAGCCGCCCACAATGGCATTGGCCCCCAGATTGCCGCTCTCCGGATCGGCGATGTGCATGGAGCCGCCCTTGCCACGGCAGTACCCGGACTCCTTGCCGAGCAGCTCGGCGAACATGCGGTGCACGGCCGCGCCCTTGGCCAGGCAGTGGCCGTGGCCCCGATGCGTGCTCGTGATGAAGTCGTCACGCTTGAGCGCCTCGCACACCCCCACCGCCACCGCCTCTTCGCCCACGTAGAGGTGGGCGAGGCCGGGCATCTTGGCGCCCTTGTAGAGCTCGTTGACCTGCTCTTCGAAAGCGCGGATCTTGGCCATCTGCCGGTACATGTGCAGGTGCTGCTCGACGGTGAGGCGCGGGTCGGTGGCGGCAGTCGTCATGGAGTCCTCCGTGGGCCTGGGGTCACCCGCGAGACTGCGACAGGGAAGGACACGGAGTCAAGGCCGGTCATGCCATGATGCCAGCCGTGCGGACCGCACGCTTCGCGCTCGCCGTCGTCGCCGGCGTCCTCGCGCTCCTCGGCCCGTCACCGACGGCCCAGGCCCAGGAGATCGAGCCGCGGGCATATTCGAATATCCCCGTGGGCCTCAACTTCATGGCGCTGGGCTACGTGCATTCCCAGGGGGACCTGTCCTTCGATACGTCCGCGCCGATCGAGGACGCGCACCTGCGCATCGATGGCACGTTCCTCGCCTACGTCCGATCCTTCGGCGTCTTCGGCCGCTCGGCGAGCGTGGCCGTCGCCTTCCCGTATGCGTGGCTGTCGGGTGAGGCCACCTTCCGCGGCGAGCGGGTGGAGCGCAAGATCGACGGGCTTGCCGACCCCAAGATGCGGCTCACCGTGAACCTCTACGGGGCGCCCGCCCTGTCGGTCGAGGAGTTCCCGGAATACAAGCAGAACCTCATCGTGGGCGTGAGCGTGGCAGTCAGCGCCCCGCTGGGGCAGTACGACAGCCGCCAGCTTCTCAACGTGGGCACCAATCGCTGGGCGGTCAAGCCGGAGGTCGGCCTGTCCAAGGCCTGGGGCCCGCTGATCCTGGAGGCGGCCGCCGGCGTCACGTTCTACACGCCGAACGACGACTTCCTCCGGGGCCGCAAGCTCGAGCGGGCCCCCGTCTACTCCCTTCAGGCGCATCTCATCTACAACCTGCCTCACGGGATCTGGGCCGCGCTGGACACGGTCGGCTATCGCGGGGGCCGGATCACGCTGGACGGGGTTGAAGGTGAGGCCCTGCAGGAGAACCTCCGCGTGGGGCTGACGTTCTCGTTCCCCGTGACCCGCCACAGCTCCATCAAGATCACCGGCAGCACCGGCGCCTACGCGCGCTTCGGCGGCAATTTCAACACCGGCGGAATCGCGTGGCAGGTGGGCTGGTGAGGCGGCCCGGCGTCGCGCGCGCCGTCAGAGCCGCGGGTGCTTCCAGCCCAGCCACTCGCACACCGCGCGGCCCATCACCAGCTCCTGGTCGCGGCCCCTGAGCCACGGAAGCTCCTCGGTGAAGAGCGTCACGCACTGCCGCCACGAGCACGGCATGCGCGTGATGTCCGTGCCCCAGAAGAGGCGCGCCGGACCGAAGGCGTCGTGGATGCGGCGCAGGTGATCATGGATGTTTCGGTACGGATACGGCTGGCTCGAGTAGCTGGGGGCGCCGGTGGCCTTCACCGCGACGTTGGGATACTTCGCCAGCGCGAGCATCTCCGGCAGGCTTTCCCACCCCGCGTCGTCCTTCGTGCCCGACGCCCGTCCCAGGTGATCAATAATCAACTTGAGACGGGGGTGTTTTTCGGCCACCCGCCCCACCGTGGGCATGAAGGCCGAAGCGTGAAGCGCCACCGGCAATCCTGCCCGCTCGGCCGCCGGCCATAGCCAGTCGATGGTCCCGTCGGTGGGCCAGGAGCGCTGATGCGGCTGGAGGAACACGAAGCGGAGGCCCAGCATGCCCGGGCGCGAAGTCCAGCCGTCGATGAGCGCGCGGCTCTCCGGACGGTCGAGCGGAAAATTTCCGAGAATCGCGAAGCGGTCGGGATGCTGGCGCGCCGCCTCGACGGCCAGCTCGTTGGAATGCGGGTCCCAGGAGGCGGGCGGATGAATGATCGCCGCGTCCACGCCGGCCTCCGCCATCTCCTTCAACACGTCGTCTTTGGAGTAGACGGGGACCTGGCGGTGATTGGGATTGGTGGGCTTGCCGCTACTCCAGATGTGCACCTGCGCGTCCACGATCAGCATCGCCGCTCCCTTCACGCGGGCCCGACCAGCCCGATGTATGCGCCGCCGGCCTGCTCGGGGCCCACCAGCATCGCTTGCTCGCCCGTGTTGCGCACACCGCGCGTGGGCGGCGGCAAGCCCTGGCTCGCCATCCAGTGGGCCGCCGCGTCCATGCTCCGCGTGCGGTACAAAACCTGGAATGGGCCTGGGCCGCGGCGCGCCATCGCCTCGGCGGCCGGGCCGGGCTCGGCGGGCTGGGCGACGGTGAGGCCGGTGGGTCCGAGGTCGAACACCGCCATGTCGGCCTTGATGACCGCGCCGCGCTGCACCGGAGGCGCTGGCATCCCGAGGACGCGCGCGTAGTCGCGCGCCGCCGTGGCCACGTCGGGCACGGCGATGTACACGCGCTCGGCGCGCAGCGCCCCGTTCGGGTGCTCGCCGGCCGGTGGGACCTGGCGCCGGCGCTCGGCCAGCGGCGTGAGGTGCTGGACGAAGAAGATCGGGAGCGGGTTGCGCGGGCCGAGCCCGGCGGCGAGCCAGCGAAGCTCGCGGCCGTCGGGCGTGCGCCGGCTGCCCTCCGTCGGCTCCGCGACCTCCACGCCGCGTGCGCGCATGGCGGCCACGTCGGCACCGAGGTCGTCGCTCTGGACCGCGACGTAGCGGAAGCCGCCGCCCTTGGCGAGGAACTCGGCGAGGCGCCCGTCCGAGGCGCCGGGGGCGGGCGCCGGCGCATCCCGGCGCAGGCTCAGGAGCTCGAGGTAGTCCTCGGCGAGGAACGCGATGGCGTTCTCGGTGGCGCGGCCGGGGTGCACGCCGCCCGAGCGCACGTCGAAGCCGATGCGGCGATAGGCGGCCATGCCCGCCTCGAGGTCGGGGACGCAGATCATGACGTGGTCGATGCGCGTCAGCATGGGCTAGATCAGGAAGGCGAGGTTCGGGAGCGGCTCCGCCGCGTTCACGAGCACCACCTTCTTCCCGCTCATTCTGAGCGCGCCGCTCACGCGGCGTACCCGATGGGTGGCGCGCCCCGCCCACCAGTGGAGCTCGCGCCCCGCCTGCACGGCCAGCTCGGCGAGGAGGAAGTTCGAGCCCGCGATCCACTCGCCGCCCTCGCCCGCCGCGACCTCGACGTTCGAGATCAGGCGCCGCATGGACGAGGGCGGGTCCTGGCTGTGGCGATGGCCGGTCTGCAGGAGCTTCACGCGCGTCTCGAGGCGCGTGCGATTGTCGTAGATGTGCGAGAGGTGCCGGGCGGGGTCGGCGGCGGGATCCGTCGTCGCGGGCACCCAGTACACCGCGTCCTCCGTCCAGAGCTCGAGCCACTCCGCGTAGCGGGCCTCGTCGGCCAGGCGCGCCTCGAGGTACAGGAACTCGGTGACCGCGCGCAGATCGGCGTCGGAGACCATCGGCGAGGGCGGGGCTAGGACTCCGTCATGACGGCGCGGAGATGGCGCCAGAAGCCGCGGTCGGTCGTCTCGTCGGTGACGTGGGAGACGGTGCGGCCGTCGGCGTCTACCGCCTCGCGGTTGAGCCCGCGCCCGAGCAGGAGCCACGGCGTCGTGCGCGCGTGGAGGCCGAGCTGATTGCGGCCGGCGATGGTCAGGTCCTCCGGCATCAGGAAGGAGGCGGGGCCCATGCCGGCTTCGGCCATGCGGAGGAGCCGGCCGTTCAGCTCGGGGGCGCCCCTCAAGAACATGGGCGTGTGCCAGTGCACGCAGCGGTCCACGGCCTCCGGCTGCACAATGGCGATGTTGGTCTCGCCGAGGAAGAGGTTCGGGAAGATGAGGGCGTGCGCCGGGCCCTCCCTGATGCGTCGGCGCGACAGCTCGGGCCCGTCGCGCCGCTCGAGCGCGGCGACGAAGTCGGCCACCGCCGGGCCGGAGGCGCCGCCCAGCCACTGAAGGGTCCCTCGTAGCCGGGCGACCAGTCGATCTCGATGTGCCCGCCGCCCCAGTCGCGCACCACCGCCTTGATCGCATGCTCGGGGCCCACGACCCGCTGGTACTGCATCTGCACGGTCCGGAACAGCGCGAGGTGGACGAAGCCCAGGTGATAGCCGTCG